>DATKAU010000094.1:0-5800 GCA_035514655.1 Anaerolineales bacterium | reverse complement strand
GCTTTGTGGATGGAATCCTGTATATCCCTCCTGAAACCGCGCCGGATCCATCTGCCGCCGGCTTTTGGGTTTTGGAATTCAAAACCACTGCCGGCTCGGAGTTTGACAAGATTAAAGCTGCGAAGATACCAAAAGAGGAGCATGTGCGGCAGGCGCAGATTTATTTGTGGGGTTTGGAAAATTACTTCAGCGGGCAGATTCCACTGAACGGAGCGCTTATCTACTACGAGAACCGGGACACTCTTGAACACGCGTCGTACGAAGTTGCTCCTGATCCGGCCGGAATCGCAGAACTGATGGACCGCGTCCAGAGGATGCTTATTGCTGTCGATTCCGATACCCTTCCCGATGATTATCTCCCTGAAGATCATTGGGGGCATCGTTACTGCCCCTACCTCGAGATTTGCGAGCCGGGTAAACGCGCGATGGAATGGCAGTCTCAACAACCTAAAACACTTCCTGATGAAGTGCTGGCCTCCATGATCGCAAAACGGATCGTTGCGAAGAAGGGAGCGGAAAAAATGACCGAAAAGAAGAAAAAGGGTCAGCGAACGCTGGAGGAGTTAGCCAGCGAAATGAAGTGGGAATAAGCGGTCAATTCAGCTGCGGATCTACTTGAGGCGAAGTATGTAGAAATACGAATCGCGCCGGCTGAAGCCTAATTTTTTATACAGCCGATGAGCCGCTTCGCGCGAGGGATTCGCGGAAAGTGAGACGTTCCCTGCCCCGGCTTCGCGTGCGACCTCCACGGCGTGTTTCAACAATGCTTCCGCGATCCCGCGTCTGCGGTATTTTTCATCCACGATCACATCTTCCACAATCGAGCGAATCCCGGTGGGCACACGATAGATTGCCAGGGTGAGGATGCCTGCGATCGGATCATCCGAGCCCGGGAGGCGGGCAACGAGGAGAATGGATGATTCGGATTGAATGAGCGATTCGATCTCCTTTCGTGCGGGGACGATTTTATTCGGACCCAATTGCGGGATAAGAGACTGGATCGCTGCATATAATTCGTCGGTGACCTCCGTTGCGCGTTCGGTGTACATTGACGTCAGGCTGTGTGCCTTACACCGAACTTCGGGAAAAAGCTCATCAGGGCGTAGAAAGCAACGTACACCGCCGAAACCGGCGCCACCCATTCAGGGACATCCGGATATTGCAATAGCGCCCAGACTCCCAATGCCCCGTAGGCGAAGGTGAATCCAAGTGTAAAGCGGCGCAGGCGTGTGCTTCGCGTCGGGTATAAATATTTCACCGGCACAAACACGAGGATGTTACAAATCACGATCACCACAAAGTTGATCCACGGGTTCAATGCCAACAACATCATATACACCACAATGAAGTTCCAGACCGATGGGAAACCCTTGAAGAAATACGATCCGTTATCGGTCTTCGCATCGACCTGCGAAAACTGATACGCTGATGTCAGCAGAATGGATAATGCCGCCGCCATTTCCAGCCCTCCAGGCATCAAATTCGGCACTTTGACGAGTAGCAAGGCAGCCACGACCACATAATTAAGGTAATCGATGATGTTGTCCATCAATCCGCCGTCCACGCCTCTGGCATAATCCTGCACGCGAAACCAGCGGGCCAGCATGCCGTCGAACCCATCCACGAACATCGCGATGAGGATGTATACAATGGCGAGCCTAAAGTTCGATTCCCAGATGGCGAGCAGGGCCAAAAAGCCCCATGCGGCGCCCGTGGCCGTAAATGCATGTACGCTCCATGCCAGGGTTTTTCGAAGCCAAAGGGGGAGTCTCTCGAACATGCATCACCTCGCGGAATGTTGTACTCATATTATAAGAGAAAAGGCGCACCGTGCGATGCGCCTTTCAAAATTATTTTTTGTGGCACAAGATTGCACAGTGCCCCGGAGGGGTATCCCGCAACTTGTCGTGACTTACTTCTTTACCACGCCGACCTTGACCGTCTCACCATCAAACGAGTCTTCAGCAACGGTTGCCTCGGCCGGCGGACTTGCAAACTGCAAGATGGTTGTCAGAGTCTCAGTTGTGACGTATTCTTTGTACGCCTCAATTGCGGACCTCAGGCTTGCGGAGGCTTCGACAAATAGCTCTATCCGATCAGCCACATCCAGATCGGCACTCTTGCGCAGGTCCTGCACGCGGCGGACAAATTCACGTGCCATACCCTCCTGCACCAATGCTGGGGTCAACTCGGTGACAAGCGCGGCAACATACGCACCCTCCTCAGCCACCGAGAAACCCTCTTTCGCCTGCGCCTTGACCTCCACCTCGTCGGCGAGGATATCGTACTCCATTCCATCCAGAGCCACTTTTACCGCCTGGCCAGACATCAAGGTGCGCGCAATTTCCTCCGCGTTCATGGCCAGGAGAGCCTTTTGCAGCGCAGGAAATTTGTTGCCATATTTTTGCCCCAATTGCTTCGGAAGTGGCTTGACGGTGTGAGACACAGCTTCCGTGGCCGTATCCAAAAGGCGCACTTTCTTCACGTTCAATTCGTCGGTGAACAAATCGGCGTAGGTTTCGACGGCCCTGCGTTCGTTGGGATTTCCAAGCGAGAAGGCCACCTCTGCCAGAGGTTGCCGAACCTTGCGGTTGGCTTTCTGCCGTGCGGCATGCCCCAACGAGACCAGTTTCATGACCAGCGCCATGTCGCGGTTCAGCGATTCGTCTATCATCTCTGGCAGGGCTTCGGGCCATTTGGCAAGATGGACAGACTCAGGCGCGGAGTCATCCACCGAGCGGACGAGGTTTTGGTACAACTCGTCGGCGAGGAAGGGCATGGAGGGGGCGAGCAGTTTCGATACGGTGACGAGAGCCGTGTACAGCGTCGAGTACGCGGCTTGCTTGTCGGAGTCAGACTCTGATTTCCAGAAGCGTCGGCGGGAACGTCGCAGGTACCACGTTGAAAGTTTCTCCACGAACGCTTCGATGGGCCGCGTCGCGTTCGGCACGTCGTAGGTTTCGTATGCCTCCGTCACGTTACGGACGAGCACATTGAGTTCGGATAGCAGCCAGCGGTCGAGGTCGCTGGTGGCGATGGGCATGGTGGTGACGGTGGGTTTGTCGAGGTTGGCGTAGGTCACGAAGAATGAGTATACGTTCCACAACGTGAGCGTGAAACTACGGATGACCTCTCCCACCAAATCGGAAGAGAAGCGGCGTTCCTGACCCGGCGGGGTCGCCGTATAGAGATACCAGCGAAAAGCATCCGCACCGTGCACGGCAAGAACGTCCCACGGAGCAATGATATTGCCAAGGCTTTTGGACATTTTCTTGCCTTCCTCATCCAGGATCAACCCCAGACAGAGAACATTCTTGAACGAGACTTCGTCGAAGAGCAACGTGCTGATGGCATGTAGGGTGTAGAACCAGCCGCGGGTCTGGTCCACGGCTTCACAGATGTAATCGGCGGGGAATTGTGATTCGAATTTTTCCTTGTTCTCAAACGGATAATGCCACTGTGCCACCGGCATCGAGCCCGAATCGAACCACACGTCGATCAAATCCTTGACGCGCCTCATCTGCTTCCCGCAATCCGGGCAAGCCCAATGGACGTTGTCCACATACGGGCGATGCAGGTCGAGTTCGCTGAGGTCACGACCCGCTTTTGCGGAGAGTTCTGCCACGGAACCAACGCATTCGCGATGATCGCACGACTCGCACTCCCAAACGGGGAGCGGCGTGCCCCAATAGCGTTCACGTGAAAGCGACCAGTCGATGTTGTTCGCCAGCCAATTCCCAAAGCGGCCATCCCGGGTGTGCTCGGGTACCCAATTGATGGAGTTGTTCAAGGCGACCAGGCGGTCTCGATAAGCCGACGTGCGGATGTACCAGGAATCGCGCGCATAATACATGAGAGGCGTTTTACAGCGCCAACAAAACGGATACGCGTGTGTGTATATTTCGCTCCGAAACAACAAACCGCGCGCGTGCAAATCCTGGATAATCAACGGGTCCGCATTCTTGATGAATTGTCCACGCCAGGGAGTCACTTCAGGGATGAACGTGCCGTCGGGGAGTACCGTCATTAACACAGGGAGGTCGTATTCTTTCGCCACATCCATGTCTTCCGCGCCGAAGGCAGGCGCGATGTGAACCAATCCTGTTCCGTCCTCGGTGGTGACATACCCGGCGAGTGTCACATAATGCGCCGGCTTCGGAGGGGGGACAAAAGTGAAAAGCGGCTGATACTTTACGCCTTTGAGCTTTTTGCCTTTGAAGGATTCAAGCACCGTTACTTCCTTATCCTTGAATACTTTTTCAAGCAAAGGCTTTGCGAGAATGAGCTTTTCTTTTGCTCCATCTTCGAGCGTATGTTCCACTGTCACATACTCTACATCGGGATGCACGGCAACAGCAACGTTCCCAGGCAGGGTCCAGGGAGTTGTTGTCCAGATCAGAAGAGAAGTATCAGGTTTGTCAACAAGAGGCAGGCGCACAAAGACCGACGGATCGTCCGTGTCCTGGATCGCATCCGGGTAGTGCACCTCGTGGTCGGATAATGGCGTGCCGCACCTTGGGCAGTACGGAACAACCTTGTAGCCCTTGAACAGCAGGTCTTTATCCCAGAAGTTTTTCAGGATCCACCAGACCGACTCGATGTAGTCGTTGGTGTAGGTCACATACGCATCCTCCAGATCCACCCAGAAGGCGATCCGGTCGGTGAGTTTCTCCCAGTCCTGGATGTACGTGAACACGGATTTCTTGCACAACTCGTTGAATTTGTCGATGCCGTATTCTTCGATTTGTTGCTTGTTGTTGAAGCCGAGCTGCTTCTCCACTTCGATCTCGACGGGCAAACCGTGCGTATCCCAGCCGCCGCGGCGCGAGACGTGATAACCGCGCATGATCTTGTAGCGCGGGAACATATCCTTGAAGGCGCGCGCCAGCACGTGATGCACGCCGGGCTTGCCGTTGGCGGTCGGCGGGCCCTCGTAAAACACATACTCGGGAGCGCCCTGCCGTTGCTCGACAGTCTTCTTGAAGATCTCGCGCTGCTTCCAGAATTTCAGCACCGCATCTTCCATCGAAGTCACGTTGAGCTTTGAACTTACCGGTTTGAACATTCTGCCTCCAGAAAATAAAAACTCTCATCTCAAACAGAGACGAGAGAATTCCCGCGGTACCACTCTGGTTCCCTGCATTAGCCGTTAAAGGCTCGCAAGGCGCTTATTGGATGACGATTATCTTCCTGTGTTGATAACGGAGGACAACTCCGATTCGCTTACTTTGATTTCAGCTTATGGCTCCGGGAGGATTTTCGATCTGCCCTGTTGACCTGCTCGCACCGAAACTGCAGGCTCTCTGACAACTTTGCAAATCTACTCGTTCCCTTCACTGCCTTTATGGAGGTGGATTATACACACGTACAGACAAACCGGCAAGACAGGTGCTTCAAACCTCGCCCTGACTGGAACTTCCTTTGATCGGGTTCCCGGCAGGATCGAACGACTCCTGGAAGGTAAACGCCTGCAGTGTCGCCCCATGTTTGGTCAGAAATTCCAGTTTCTCCTTGCCTTCCTCTACGGTTGGTATGTGACATTTGGGATTCCACGACACCACCACCTGAGTATCTGCAGCGTAAAAGCCACCTCTGAGCTTCCTGAAACCTGGACTGACTCGCAGAAATCTGCCATCTAACGGTGGCTGGAGTCTTACCCGGTTATCAACCGAATTCTGGAGCATTTTTCATAACATGGACTGTTTCTTTTTTGCAGACGTTTGGGGTAATGGTCTTTTCGGATAAAATTAATCAAATACTCATCTCAAAACCAATCCACTATATGTTTGTTTGCGTATCT
>DATKAU010000093.1:0-5156 GCA_035514655.1 Anaerolineales bacterium | reverse complement strand
GGTTCGCAGGTGCACGTACAATGATTCATCCACACCTGCTTCACCGGCAACGATGGAATGCGTGGCACGCCCGGTCACGGCGCTGGTGCTCAAGTCGAAGGCGCGTTCGGCGCTGGCATTTGCCAGGTCGATGCTGACCATGACTGCCACACCCAGGGCAATGCCGAGGATCATCAATGCAACTTGTATTGGGTGCCGCAACAGCGTGCGCAGGGACAGCATCGTCACCGCTCCACGACCAGCTGGCCGTGCGAAAGCCGCAGGACGCGGTCGGCGTTCGCGGCGGCTTCGGGGCTGTGCGTGACCATCAACAGCGTGCGGTTCCGTTCGCGCGCCAGGCGCATGAGCATGGACATGACCTGCGCGCCGGTTTCATCGTCGAGGTTGCCGGTGGGTTCGTCGGCAAGGATCAACAGGGGATCATGCACCAACGCGCGGGCGATCGCGACGCGCTGCTGTTCGCCGCCGGAAAGTTTATCAGGGAAGGTATCCCAGCGGTCGAGCAACCCGACGGCTGTGAGCAAGCCCCGTGATTTTCCTGCACTTGAGGGCGCGGGAGGCGGTTGAGTTCGAGCGGCAGGCTGACATTTTCTCCGACGGTGAGGGTGGGAATGAGATTGTAGAACTGGAAGATGAATCCGATCCGGGCGCGGCGGAACAGGGTGCGGTCGCGTTCCGGTAGTGCCGTCAGATCGCGGCCGTCCACCCAGATCTCCCCATCGTCCGGCTCGTCGATACCGCTGATCAGGTTGAGCAGGGTGCTCTTGCCGCTGCCGCTCCTGCCTAGAATGGCGGTCACCTCGCCGGGCTGGAATTCGGCATGCGCGTTTTGGAGCACCACGCGGCGCACATCACCCTCGAAATACGATTTGGTCAGATCATGGAAACGGAGAAAGGCTGTCATGAGAAGGATTGTATTTGGTGTTCATTAGAATAGGATCAATTTCATCATTCGGCATAGGCTAAATCCCCAGTCAGGGAAAAACAAAACTGGCTCTACCGTTTTTAACAGGAAGCCCCAAAACCTCAGCCACGAATACTTCGACACGGTGAGCGAAAGACGAACCGTCAGCACAAGTTTCGCGAATTTGCACGAATTTTTTAACTCTTCGCGAAAATTCGCGTGAATTCGCGGCAGAGAATTTCTTCTTAATGATGTGATCCCGCCCACAACTGGAGAACCACAAAACCTTTGCCGGGATTACGCGAATCTGTAAATGGACAGACAGATATTGCACAACAGGACCCAAACCACGGAGACACCGAGTCACGGAGTCTTTCATTTTTTCACTCAGTATCTCCGTGACTCCGTGGTTCAATGCCTGATTCGTCCATTATGCTTCTCTTGTGCACGATGTCTAATTCCAGAGCAGCCTATGCCGTATAATGCCCAGGTTATGAGATTCAAGTTTCAATATCCCGTCGCGTTCATATTGTTGACGTCACTGACCGCATGTGCTCCTGCCATAGTGCCAACCGCCGAAGTCCTCCCGCCGGAGATCGAAAACCTCAGCGCGGATATTCCACCCGGCTTCACGTATGCCGATGGATCGCGCCCACTCACCTTCCCGACGGATTTTGGCGCGCATCCCGAGTTCCGCACTGAGTGGTGGTATTACACGGGAAACCTGCAAACACCTGATGAGCGCCCCTTCGGTTTCGAGTTGACGATCTTCCGCGTGGGGTTATTGCCGCCGACGACCGAACTACCGCCCGATTCACAATGGTACAACCATAGTTTGTACTTTGCCCACTTTGCGATCAGCGACATCGCTGAAAACAATTTCCATGCCTTCGAGAGGTATTCGCGCCCGGGTCCGGGGCTGGCAGGCGCGCAAGGCGATCCGTACCGGATCTGGCTGGAAGACTGGGAGATCCGTGAAAGCGCACCGGGCGTCTATCGCATGACCGCTGAACAGGATGGTATTTCCATCGATCTAACCCTGACCGACGAAATGGGAGTGATCCTGCACGGTGAGGACGGCTACAGCCGCAAAGGGGAAAACCTCACCAACGCCTCGTATTACTACAGCCAGCCGCGCCTGCGCGCCGAGGGATTATTGGAGTTGAACGGCGCGAGTCACCCGGTCAGCGGGCTGGCCTGGAATGACCACGAATTCAGCACCAGCGTATTGGATGAAAATCAAATCGGCTGGGACTGGTTTTCCCTGCAATTCGAGGATGGATCCTCCCTGATGCTCTTCCAACTGCGCGAATCAAACGGCGGGATATCTGATTCGTCAAGCGGGACCTTTGTTCACGCGGATAATTCAATAACGTCACTGAAAAATGATGATTTCGTGATAACAGTTCTTGGCGAATGGCGCAGTCCGCATACGGGAGGCGTGTACCCCGCCGACTGGCAGATTCAGTTGGCCGAGCCCGATTGCCTGCTCGAGATCCACCCATGGATGGCAGATCAGGAGATCCATTTCACGGCGTTTACGTACTGGGAGGGGGCAGTGCATTTCGAGGGGGCTTGTGGCGGCTCGCCTATTCGCGGAAACGGTTATATTGAGCTGACCGGCTATGCCGGGAACCTGCCATTGCCTTGAAAACACTACAAGGTGACATTTACCCCACAGATGTCGGATCGTAGCCGTAGGCTTCGCGTATTCTGTCATCAACCAGAGAGAATGTGATCATGTAATCTTGATTGAGTCTTCGGTCAATCAATTTGCATAACAAAATCCAAATCTACGGCTGCCATACGGGTGAACCGCCATTCACCTCAAAATCCGTTAACAAGATCCAATCTGATTGTTCGGGCTCGTCCAGCGACATGATGTACAGTTGAAATGGGCCAGCCCCGGTGGTCTGGCTGAGTTGAAACACGATGCTCTTTCCATCAGGCGACCAGGTTGCATTCTTGCACTCGAACCCGTCGGTAAGCGGTCTCTGGTTCGAGCCGTCCTCGTTCATGAGGAAGAGATCATCGGTATCATCGCAATACACTCCATAAAGGATTTGTTCCCCGTCTGGCGAGAAATAGGATATGCAGCCCTGTGCCAGTTCCTCCACATTATCCCCATCGGCATCCATCACATAAATATAGAATTTTCCTGTGCGGTTCGAGGAGAAAGTGATCCTCTTTCCGTCCGGAGACCAGGCGGGAAACCAGCTGTACGAGCCCGATGTGGATGTCAGTTGTGTCCTGTTGCTTCCATCTTCTCGGATCTTATAAATATTCCGCTCCCCATCGCAATCTGAGTAAAACACGATCCAATCGCCCGCCGGCGACCAGACGGGAGCCCAGTCATTGCAATTATTGTCTGTAAGGAATTCCGTATTCTTGTTCGAGATATTCACGATGGCGAGATCCTGATCCCCGCCTTCATTGGTCTGATAGATAATGCGGGTGCCGTCGGGGGACCATGACGGATAGAATTCATGAGAACTGCCGGTGGTCAATTGTGTCAGGTTGTTCCCCTGGATATCCACCATGTAGATATCTGCATTACCGGCCAGGCGCGAGTTGAGGGCGATCCATTCGCCGCCGGGTTCCACAGTTGGTGTGGATTGTCGAACAGGCGTCCATTCGGGGGTGGGTGAAGTTTCGACCGCCGTCGGCTGAAGGGGTTCTTCCGTCAAGGCAGGGGTTTCGTCCATTGAAATCATGCCGAAGACGATAACCATTACTGCGCCGAAAGCGCCCGCCGCATACAGCAACCGCTTGTCAAGCGCAGGACTTGTCTTCCCATTTGCAAGACTACCCTCCAGATCTACGCTCACCTGTCTGATAGTCGAGTAGCGGCGGTTTTTATCACGGGTGAGCATTTTGCCGACTACCTTTATCAGGCTCGGAGGCACCTCGGAGCGCAATTTTTTCAGATCGGGTGGCGGGGTGGTGAGCACCTTGTTCATCACCGCCGGCCCGGTGTCACCGGTGAACGGCACCTGCCCCGCCAGCATTTCATAAATCATGACGCCCAGCGACCAGACGTCCGCTTGCGCGTCGAGGGACTTCCCCTCCCACGCCTCCGGAGCCATGTAATAGGGCGTGCCCACCTGCGTGCCTGTGCGAGTCATGCGTGTGCCTTCGCTCAATCTTGCCACGCCGAAATCTGCCAGTTTGGGAGTGCCATCCTCGGTGAGGAGCACGTTTTCCGGTTTGATATCGCGGTGGATGATGTGGAGGCGATGGGCGCGTATAAGGGCATCACAAAGATCGAGTGCAATCTGGCGCGTTCGTTCCACCGGGAGTGATCCTGCTTTAATCAACTCGTGCAGGCTGTCGCCAGAGACATACTCCATCACGATTACATACTGACCCTCATGCTCGAAGGCATCCACGAATTTCACAATATTCGGGTGGTCCAGCTGGCGCAGTGTCTCCGCCTCCCTCCGGAAGCGTTCCAGCGATTCAGGTTGGGCGGTTAACTGGCGTGCAAGTACTTTAACCGCCACTTGCTGGCCCGTTTGTTTATCCTCAGCGAGGAAAACTTCGCCCATCCCACCTTCGCCGAGGCGGGAAAGGATTTTGTAGCGGCTGTTGAGGGTTTCACCGATCATAATTGCTCCATTTTCAATTAAAGGGTGAATAGGCACAACGAAAACCAACGATTGAACTGGAAAAGTCGTCGCTGTTATAAAACCGAAAGGTTGTCATGACATTTACCAACTCAGTATCCAATTCTGATGCCCAAGAGCCGCCTCTAAATACGTGTCCAATGCCTGATAGAAATCCAGACGTATTGCGGGGATTGCTGGTTTGATCTGGATCATAGCTCGCAGAGTAAGAATCTTCCACCCATTCCCAAACATTTCCCGCCATATCGTAAGCTCCATATGGACTGATGCCTGCAGGATAACTCATTACCGACACCGGCCCGTCGTTTGCAAGGTTGAAGTTTAGATATGAGTTGTCTGGTATGGTGTTGCCCCATGGAAAAAACCTGCCATCCACTGACCTTGCCGCTTTTTCCCACTCCGCTTCGGTTGGCAGACGACCGCCAGCCCAATAACAATACTCAAATGCATCTTCAAAGCTGACATGTGTCACCGGATAATCGCCATATTGGTCAAGGTCAATCGGGGTTCCATCAGGTTTTGACCAACTCGCGCCGGTCTTTGTAATGTATTCATTGGCAGCTCTATCGAGAACGACCGAAAAGCTCTTTCTCTCCGCCGTCGTTATATAGTTTTCACTTTCGACA
>DATKAU010000092.1:0-9505 GCA_035514655.1 Anaerolineales bacterium | reverse complement strand
TCGGAGGTGTTCGATTACGGCAATAACCTCCGCCAGCAGGCATATAACAATGGTGTGAGTGATGCCTTTGAGTTCCCCGGCTTTGTTCCAGCATACATCCGGCCGTTGTTCTGCGAGGGTAAGGGACCTGTTCGCTGGGTGGCGTTATCGGGCGATAAAAATGATATTTACACAACCGATAAAGCCATCATGGAGTTGTTCCCCGAAGATGCACATTTGCATCGCTGGATGAAGTTGGCGCGTGAGAAGGTCCCGTTTCAGGGATTGCCCGCCCGCATCTGCTGGCTGGGATACGGCGAACGCGTGAAGGCGGGTCTCAAATTCAATGAACTGGTCGCGACCGGAAAAGTGAAAGCGCCGATCGTGATCGGGCGCGATCATCTGGATTCGGGCTCGGTCGCTTCGCCAAACCGCGAGACGGAGGCGATGAAAGACGGCTCGGATGCGATCTCCGATTGGGCGATCCTCAACGCGTTGATCAACGCCGTGGGCGGCGCGACGTGGGTGTCGTTCCATCATGGAGGCGGGGTGGGCATGGGCTACAGCCAACATGCGGGACAGGTGATCGTCGCGGATGGGACTCAGGAGGCGGCGCGGAGGCTGGAACGCGTCCTGACCACAGACCCCGGCATGGGCGTGGTGAGACACGCCGACGCGGGGTATGAGATCGCCGTCGAAGCCGCGAAACGTCACGGCATCAAGATGCCGATGCTGAGGTAATTCCCGTAATAACGCTTGATCCCTGGAGGGAGTGACTAAAAGAGTGAGTGAAACACTTTTTTAGCCACAGAGAGCACTGAGTTCTTTGAGAAAAAAACTCAAAAATCTCTGCCGTCTCGCACCGGCTTGCTCGCGGCACGAGCGGTGTGAGCTCTGTGGCTTACACACTTAATTCGCCACTTCCCCCTGGCAGGCGAGCACCACCTGTCAGGATTTCCTTTTGTTACAAACCAGAACTGGGGCTTGAAATTCGCCTACAAACGTTGTACGATAATCGGGAATTAGCGGGCCTGGCTCCAATCAAAGGGTGGGAGCAGGGAAAACTTTCAACCAGAGGAGAATTTCAATGAAGCGTTTTCCGTATGCACTATTGCTCATCATATTTCTGTTGACTTCCTGCGGAGGCTTGGGTGCGGTAAGCCCCACTGATACAGCCGCGCCTCCCAGCGACACGCCGCCGCCAACCTCCACACCCCTTCCAACAGATACGCCAACCCCGGTCCCCACGTCAACTCCGGATGCAGCGGCGACCGCTGCGGCGCAAGCCACCGCCAGCGCGGCGTCGGTGCTCGATGAGCTGGATAGATTGCTTGGGGAAAGCGATGTTCCGTACATGGACGGTCATCTCGCCTGGCAGCAGACCGAACCCGCCAAAATCACCATGCAGGGACCTCAGTACAACAATCAATTCTTAAGTATTGATGAAGATCTGGTGGCAAAAAACTTCGTCTTCAAGTCGGATGTGATCTGGAATGGAACGGGGATTATGGTCTGCGGCGCGCTATTCCGCTCAGAGGCTAATCTCGAGCGGGGCAAGCAGTATCAATTTTACTTCTACCGCCTCTCCGGTCTGCCGGCGTATTTCATCGACGTGTATGAAGACCCAAGTTTCAAGAACACCATCACCGACGCAAAGTTTTCCGACGAACTTGATATTAGCAATGATGCGACCAACCAGTTTGTTCTGGTGGCGCAGGATAACCAGTTCAATATATATCTGAACGGAAAACGCCAGGGCAGGTACTTCGATAACAGCAAACAACGCTCCGAAGGATACTTCGGCTTCATGGCATGGCAGGAATCGGGCACAGGAAGCTGCGAGTTTGAAAACTCGTGGGTCTGGTCGCTGGATGAGTAGTTTGCGTATCGACGCAAAGAACGTATCTACCCTCTGATCAATTAAGAATCGATCGCACACCGGTTGACCCGAGGTCAACCGGCGTTGCCGCGTCGCTCCTGCACGAACCGGATATAATTATCCATCTGCGAATTGCTGTACCTCAACTACGATTAATAAATAAGGTATGCAATCGATATCGAAAGGAGAAAGAATGAAATACAGGTTACTAGCGTTGAGTCTGGCATTGATCCTTGCTGTGTCATCGTGCAACTTCCCATCGGGTGCTGCGCCGACAGATACCCCGATTCCGGTCACCGACACGCCGGGTCTTCCCACCCAGACTCCGCTTCCCACCAATACACCCCTGCCCCCCAACACACCCCTGCCCACCCTGACGTTAACCCCCAGTGTGCCCACCGTAACGACGCGGGATCAACCGGTGAACTGCCGTTTTGGTCCGGGTACAGCCTGGCTCGCCATAAGCGCGCTCAACCTCGGGCAGAGCTCGCAGATTGTTGGCAAGAACTCCACGAATGAGTGGTGGTACATCCAGGATCCACTTAGCCCGGGCAGGAGTTGCTGGGTATCCGCGAGCGTGACAAGTGCATCCGGCAACCTTGCAAATGTTCCCATTGTGCAAACCCCCGCGGCGTCGGTAACTAACGTCACGCTCTCGCTGGATCCGGACTTGATCGATCTCGTGCTGTTGTGTGTAGGTGTAATCCCGAAGATTGAATTCGAAGGGACGATTGAAACCAACGGACCAACCAGCGTCAATTGGCATTTCGAAACCCAGCAGGGAGGCGCCCAAGCCAACAGGACCACAGAGTTCGATGCCTTCGGCACGAAGGATGTGTCGGGCGAGTACACCCCCGTTGCCCCTCTCCTACCCGGCGATTACTGGGTGCGATTGATCGTGACCAGCCCGAACAGCTTGACCGCGGAGGAGACCTACAGGATAGACTGCACGTAGGTTAACCCCTCAAACAGACCTGAGACAATACGGCGTGGCGCTCCATAAAGAGCGCCACGCTGTTATTAATTCCGTCAATCGAATTTATGCAGTCTGTGCGGATGCGACAGGCATGGCATCCGGCAATTCATCCTCGATGTTGCGGATGCGCGGGTTGGCATATACGAAGAGGGTGACCAGGATGCCGGTGATTGCCGAGATGACAAACATCAAGCCGATGCCGCGTCCCGCGCCTGTTCCGAGTAATGTGCCGAGGAATGTGTTCGCCCACGCGCCGTTCACCTCCAGAAGCGGGTTGAACATTCGATCTGCCAGAGGGCCGGCTAGCAGGAAGGCGATGGGCATGACCGAGCGTGAGATCATGCCGCGGATGCTGAAGACGCGTCCCTGCAGCTCAGGTGCGACCTTCGATTGAAAGACTGCCTGGCTCGAGGCGGAGGCGAGTGGGACAAAGATCATCAACCAGAAGAGACCGACTCCCACAAAAACCGGGCTGGGTTGCAGACCCGCGACGATCATGCCGAGCAGGGCAAAACCGATGTAACCGATCACCGCAGTGATCTTCCTCCTGGGTCCAGCCCACACACTGCTCAGGATTCCTCCGGCAAGCATGCCGATGCCGACAACCATTTGGATCGTCCCCAGCGTGCCAGCGTTGAACCGTGAGAGGATCATCGGACCGATCAGCACGCCCGCCCAATTGAGCAGGAAGTTGACCATCGCAAAATACCACAACAAGCCGAAGAGACCCGGGCGCGCTTTGAGATAGTTCCAGCCGAATTTGGCATCCTCCCAGACCGAGGCTTTCTTTTCCTCGTGTTCAGTGAGATTCGGCTGGGGGATGTGCACAAGCAGTAACGCGCCGACGGCGAACAGGAACGTCACAAAGTCAATAACCAGGATGCCTGAGAGACCGATCGCCACAAAGAGCACGCCTGCGATGACCGGCGTGATGATCATCTCAAGCGCCTGTCCCATTTGCATCATGCCGTTGGCGCGCGAGAGATCCTTTTTCGGGACAAGCATCGTGACCGAAGCCATATACGCCGGCTCCTGGAACGCAGAAAAGATGGAGCCAAGCGTGACGATCAGATAGATGTGCCAGAACTGCAGGCTCCCGAACAGCAACAGGACAAAAACGCTGATCGTGACCAGCGCGTTGCCCACGTCTGACAGGATCATCACCCGGCGGCGGTTCCAGCGGTCGGCGAGCGAACCAGCCACGGGCAGAAGGAGGATGCGGGGCAGGTTCCCAAACAGGATGGTCAGCGCAAAGGGCGTTGCTTTGCCAGTCTGATCGAAGATCCACACGCCCAGCGCGAAACTGGTGATGCCTGAACCGAGCAGCGAGATCAGTTGACCGATCCAGATCACGAGGAAGGTCTTCATGCCCTGCGGAGCAGACCCGGCTTTTGAATTCATGGCGATGACTGTCATTTCTTTTTCTCCTTCTTTGGCGCTTCAAAATAGAAACTTGGGTAGAACGCGACGGTCAACGCATAAGGCTGGAGTTTTGTGCCGCGCACGGACGTGTCGTTTTCGCTTTCGAATTCCTGCAGCAATGCCACGAGCCGTTCCTGGAATTCCCCCACGCGTTCTTCCGGCACGCGGCTGACGATGCGGTTGATGATGAAGCGGCGCGGCTGATCCGGGGCACCCTGCTCCAGCTGAAATTGGCGCGCCTGCAGACTGCGGATGATATCCTCACGCGTCGCGTCGATCACGGAATTGATCGCCATGTTGAACGGTTCATTCTCACCCTCTCTTGAAAACTGGAAAAGGGCGGGGTCCACAGACAGCACGTTCGCGCTGGATTGGTAGGTTTTCTCTACCATGTTGGCGACCATACGGGTCTCGGCGACTTCGATCAGCCCCAGTTTTTCAAGGGTGGTGAAGTGATAATAAAGTTTGCTGGGGGCAAGCCCGAGTTTTTCCGCCACCTGTTTGACTGTGAGATTTTCAGCAATGAGAAGTTCCACAATCTGCACACGCAGGGGATCGGAGACGGCACGCAGGGTTTCGAGGTCTTTGATCTGGAAGGGGGTTTGAAGTTTATTCTTTTTCATTGTTGTATTTGTTTTTACCATTAAAATTTATTTTACCGATAAGCAATATTTTATCTATAAGTAGGATTTTGTCAATACTTATCACACTGTACTTTTACTCTTTACATACTGTATGATATACAGTATCATGCGACCATAGGTGACTAATGGAAAATGATGAACTTGTACAAAACATGCTGTTGGAGTTGCGGCGCGGTGTGATCTCCATCGCAGTGCTGAGCCGGTTGAGCAAGGAGGAGTACGGCTACTCCCTGCTCAAAGCGCTTTCGGACAAGGGCCTGGAGGTGGACCAGAGCACACTCTATCCCCTGCTCCGCAGGCTAGAGTCGCAGGGACTGTTACAGTCTGATTGGCGCATTGTGGACGAATCCCGTCCGCGCCGATATTACGTGATCAGCGCGCAGGGCAAAGCAGTGCTGGAAAAACTCAAACTCGAATGGTCTGCAATGGTGGCGACCATGCAGAAGATGCTGCAATAAAGAAGGAGAATAAAATGAACCTTATTGATAGATATGTAGCCGAAGTCGGCAAACACCTGCCGCAGAACCAGCGCGCGGATATCGAAAGAGAGATCCGGTCAACGCTGTTGGATATGCTTGAGGAACGGGACCAAGCCTCCCATGAGAATGAAGCGGCTGTCATCGCCCTGCTGAAGGAATACGGCGCGCCGCGTAAAGTCGCCGAGTCGTACGTCGGTCCGCGGTATCTGATCGG
Organism: Anaerolineales bacterium; assembly: GCA_035514655.1. Taxonomy (GTDB): domain Bacteria; phylum Chloroflexota; class Anaerolineae; order Anaerolineales; family Villigracilaceae; genus Defluviilinea. The sequence continues at coordinate 3,912 of DATKAU010000092.1, read as the reverse complement.
CCCGCGGATCTACCCCACCTTCGAACTGGTTGTAAAGATCGTGCTGGCGGTCCTGTTGGGTGTCGGCTTGCTGGGGTTCGGCATCAGCGGCGTGTTTAATAGAACCTTTGCCGGACCGGAGTTCATTAACCTGTTGGGTGAGTTCTGGTCGGGTTTGCTGGGTGGCATGTTCAGCGCCCTGGGTACCATCGTGGTTGTGTTTGCGATCCTCGAGCGCGTCCTGCCAGCCAGTGAGTTTGAAAAAGAGGCGGAAGATTGGGACCCCGCCGAACTGGCGAAGGAACCCGACTCCGACGAGGTTAAGATATCGGATGCCATCGCCACGATCATCTTCACTATGGCTGGACTAGTCATCTTCAACCTGTATCCGAACCTGATCGGTGTGGGTTTCGTCACCGACGGTGAATGGACGTTCGTCCCCGCCCTGTCGGATGCCTTCTTTAACTACCTGCCATGGATCAACCTGCTGGGCATGCTGGAGATCGGCTTCAGCCTCTACCAATTGCGGCAACGAACATGGACAACACTCTCCCGATTGTTCAAGATCGGCATCGAAGCTGGTTCGCTGGCGCTGGCGGTTGCCATGTTGAGAGGTCCTTCTCTGGTTGATCTCGATACGGGAAAGCTTGCGGGCACATCACTGGCTGAAGCTGTGGAAGTGCTGACCCGCGTGATGGACTTTGTGCCTGCGATCGTGTTGATCATCATCATTGTCATCTCGGGCATCGAAGTAGCGCAGATGGCATATCGGTTGATGAAAGGCAGGTCCTCGTCGCCTTACCCTGTGGAAAAGTAATCTTGACGAATGTGGTGAATGAAGGACTCCGGGACGTTGTACAACATCCCGGAGTCCTTTTCATATGCGATATAACAGATGCAACCATCACGGGGATCGAGGCACGGGAACGAAATTTACTTGATGATACAATCCGCTTGAAAGAGAATTGGAATATGGAAAAATCCGAAAACAATCTGACCATAGGGAAGAGTCTTGTCATCAGCCTGATCGTTTTCATCGTCTTCCTGGGATATGTGATCTTCCTTCGTTTTGCTGTGGAACCCCTGCCTATTGCGCAGGAGACAGAGAGGAGTACCCGCTCCTTTGAAATGCTTTCGGTGGTGCTCGGCTTGCTCGCAGGCGGATGCATGGCAGGCTATTTTTCCTTCGATTACAGCCGGATCCACATCAGGTACAAAAAAGGCGCGCTTCTCATTTCATGGTTATTCGTCAGCTCGATCTATTTATTGATCTTTCTCATCATGTATGGGTTGCGCAGGGCGGGAGCGTTACAGATCGTGGACGGCTGGGCGGCGGCGCTCCTTTTTTTCGCGACTTATGCCTTCCTGAACGGACTGATCCTGTTCGAACGCTGGAAGATGGGACAGTTTCAAAGCGACCCATAAACCAGGACACCACATCCTGTTCTCACAATAGAGGTGATCAATGAATAATTCTGCGGCATCGGCAAAGGATGGACAAGCCCCAGCCCGCCGATTCAGCGGTTGTGTTGCAATCGTTGTCATACTCGCCGGGTGTTTGTGCATGGCAGGGATATGGTATCTGCTGGCGAGTGACAGTGTGAAGATCCTGCAAGCCAGCTGGCATTTGCAATCCAACGGCGAGACCACCACAGGGACGGTTGTGGAGGTGGAACAATTCAGCGGTGTCAACCCAACCTCGAATTCCACGTTCAAACTATTGGTGGAGTTCGTCATGGATAGGCAGGCATACACGATCGAGAGCAATGTGTTTTATCCAATCAAAGGCTCGGGTTGGATCGGCGAAACCATGCCAGTGGTTTACGATCCGAATGACCCGAACACCGCCCAGATCGATACATTTCAGGAACGCTGGCTGACTCCATTATTGGAATCGTTCCCCTTCTAAAGTTCGATGATTCAACTCAAAAGAAACCATCGCCCGCTACTTTTCGTTTTCTTATTAATCATCCTGCCTGCCTGTCGGATCCCTGGTATCGCCGCGCCAGCGGTTGTATCGACCCCATCGGCGACGCTGACACCCCTCCCGACATCGATCGCCACGCAGACAGCGACGGCGACAGAGATGTCCGCGCCCACGATCACACCGACGCCTGCGCCTCATGCCTCGCGCGTGCTGATCCTGTCCATCGACGGGCTCCGCCCCGATGCGATCGCGCTTGCGCCCATGCCGAATCTATTGGCGCTCATGCAAAACTCTGCCTACTCTCTCAACGCCCAGACCGTATTCCCCAGTGTCACCCTCGTTTCACATGCCTCCATGCTCGTAGGCGTATGTCCCTCCAAACACGGCGTGAACTGGAACGACTACATCCCAGAAAACGGATTCGCCTTCGGCACTGACCTGTTCGACATAGCCCATGCAGCCGGTTTGCAAACCGTGATGCACGTGGGCAAGGAAAAATTACAGCAGGTTACAGAACCCTCCAGCCTGGATATTTTCACCTATGTCAACGACCGCGATACCGTCGTTGCAGATCGATTGATTGCAGAATTCCCGGGGAATTTTGGCTTGCTGTTCGTACATTTCCCACTGGTGGATGGAATGGGACACGTCTTCGGCTGGATGTCGTCGCAACAGTTAAGCGTCGCCTTCCGTGCCGATGAAGCGCTCGGAATGATCCTGGCGGAGCTGGATGCCAGGGGCTTACGCGATGAAACGCTGATCATCATCACTGCCGATCACGGCGGACATGATACTACCCACGGCTCGTCGCTCCCGGTAGACATGACCATCCCGTGGATTGTCTCGGGTCCAGGAGTTCAACCGAAGGTATTGAGCACACAAGTGCACACCTTTGACACTGCCGCCACCGCTGCATTCATGCTTGGCTTGCCCATCCCGCCCGAATGGGACGGAGTCCCCGTTTATGAGGCGTTTGGGTTACCTATCGAAGAGCAATCCGCGCTCTGCCCGTAAGTGATTTGATCGCGCGCAGTTGCACTGCGTGCGTGATGCAGTGCAACTGCATCCCAAACAGGGAGGTATTCCTGGCGTCTCACAGGATTCAACCGGCAGTGATCCCGCCATCGACAGGCAATGCAACTCCTGTGATGAAACTCGCCTCCCCGCCTGCCAAAAACAAAATGGCTTGCGCCACTTCCTCGACGTTTGCTATGCGCCCGATCGGGTGCTTCTCCGCCCAGATGCGCTGCGCCTCCTCCACATCGCCGTATTTCCGCCACGCGTCGTGGATCATCTCTGTATCCACACTGCCCGGGCACACCGCGTTGACGCGCACACCCTCGCGCGCATAATCGAGCGCCATCGAACGCGTCAGGTTGACGATCGCGGCTTTCGAGGCGGCGTACGCCGAGGTCTTTGCGAACCCGACCAGCCCGACGTATGACGCGACGTTAACGATACTTCCCTTTCGTTCACGCAATGCAGGCATTGAATACTTACACATCAAAAACGTGCCCTTCACGTTCACGTCGAAGGTCGCGTCCCATTCCTCTTCTGTTGTTTGTTCAACGGTTCGGTTGCGATAAATAATCCCTGCACAATTCACCAGCACATCCAGCGCGCCGTGCAGCCGGACCGTCTCTTCGACCGCGCGTTGACAATCCTCCGCCTTCGACACGTCGCCGCGGACGAACACAGCATTCGGGATTTGCTTCGCCTCTGATTCACCCTTCGCCTGATCCCGCGCAATGAGAATCACCTTTGCCCCCTCCGCCGCAAACAGACGTGTTGCCGCGAGTCCGATGCCGCGATTCCCGCCTGTGATCAACACAAATTTATTTTCAAATCGCATGAGGACACCTCACGAGGGAATGAACGTGGAAGTAAATTGTGTGCAGATCACGAACCAAAACGAGTTTGAGAATTAACGAACAGATAATACACCGCCAGCCCTCCGCTGTAAATCAGCACAGTGAGATAAGCGATCAGGCTGACCATGCGCCCGG
>DATKAU010000091.1:0-7331 GCA_035514655.1 Anaerolineales bacterium | reverse complement strand
CGAGAGCGGCTTCTCGAGCAGGAGCGAGCATCCTGCCTCCGCCGCGGGAATCGCCACATCAAGATGCAATGCTGTGGGGTTCGAGACGATGACCGCATCGGGTTTGTGTTTTTCGAGGGCGGCTTGCAGATCGGTTTCCTGTGGAAACCCGGCGAGATCCTCCTCGGGCATGGTCGCTTTGCGCGTGCGATACAGGACAATATCCTTCTCGCCCAATGCAATCAGGTTGCGCATGTGACGCCGACCGATGGAGCCAAGACCGGCGATGAGAAATTTCATTGATTGCTCCGTGGTGCGGGATACCCCTTCGGGGCACTTTGGGATCCCGCACAGGACAGGGGGACCCCACCCCTATATAACTTTACCAATTTAAATCCTTATCATATTGCCATTTCACCAGCATATCCCCCGCCGCTTCTTTAAATACAGTCTTATCCCGCGCGGAGAATAATCTCTGCCAGTTGCCAGCCTGTCCCTTCGGGAGGAAGGACGCGATCCCCTCGTCACGTTTTGCCTGCCACTCCTCGTCGGGGTTGGATGCCATCTCGGCTTTGATCTTTTTCTCCAGCGATTTGTTGACCGACTTCACGCCGAGAAACTTCCACAAGCGGGACATTTCCCTAAACGGATCCTTGAGCAAATCTTCGTAGCGCAGGCTGAGATAATTTTTGTCATAAAGCCGCATCGCTTCTTCGTCGGTCTCCTGCAGGTTCCTCACCCATCCCTTCGCCACGCGGCGGATGAACGACTCGGTGAAGATCGAGCGGCCTCCGTCACTGAACGAGGCAGGATCCAAGCGAAGGTCCGCGATGATGCGATTGTCCTCCGCTGTGAGAAATTTCGACTCCTCCACAAAGTTGCGAAACCGCTCCGAGATCAACACGTCGCGCCCATCACGGACGATGTAAACAAGTTTCGCGTCGGGGTAAATCGCGTGCATGTCGCGCACCGCCTGACCATGGATTACAGATGAGGGACTTTTATCGCCGACGATGCGTTTGCCCTCGCGCGCCGCGTCGCGTTCCATGATGAAGTCTGCTGTGGCGCGCAGGACCAGCGGCGAGAGATCACGCTCATGATTCCAGCGGTTGGACTTGCGCGTCAGCCATTCCTCGATTTCAGCCGAATCAACGAGCGATTTCAACAACGGTTTGCGCGTGAAAAAGTGCCCCTGATAGTTGCAGTGCACTTCGGGGTGCAACCGCGTGAGGCGCATGAGCAGGGTTGTGCCCGAGCGCGCGTGACCGAGGATGAAAAATTTTTCGCGCGGGAAGAATTGTTTGACCTCCGCCACATCCTCAGGCGAGAGGGCAGGTACGGGATTGCGGGTCTTCTTTTTTGGTTCGCCCCTTAATACAATGCGCGCGGCGCTTTTCAAACGAGACAACATTTCTATTAACTCTCTACGCCAATTCTCTTTTGAATTGCACCGGCAATATCTTTCATCAAGGATTGGTCACGCTCGAAGTCGAATTTCGGTGCACGATCCCAGTCATAAAACCATGCAGGCATACGACGGTTTTGTTCCGGCTCATCGGCAAAGCGCGGGAACAGGTGTGCATGAAGGGCTGGCTCTCCATTCCCAAGAATCTCATAATTGATGCGAACTGCGCCGGTGATTTCGAGGAGCGCATCTCCGATCACTGTCATATCACGAAGAAAGATTCCGCGGTCGCTCGTCGAAAGAGCATTCAGGTCATAGACTACGGGATCAGGCAGCAGAAGTGAATACCCGCGAAGAAACTGCACGTCTCCCAACACTACCCAGCCGGATGGCGCACGACAAATAACAGTTGAATTCCTGTCTTCACGTGCTAACGCTACACGCTGATGAATTAAAATTGACACTATTCAAACTTCCTCACCCCGCTCACGTCTGAGAACAATGCCAGTTCACGAATGGTCTTCTTCTTTACCGGGTGCTCAAAATCGGGAGCGATGTCCATCATCGGCACAAGGACGAAGCCGCGCTCGTGCATGTGCGGGTGCGGAATCATCAGCGCATGCGAATACAACACCAGATCGTCATAAAACAGGATGTCGATGTCGATCAGCCGGGGACCGTTTTCAAAGGACGGCTTCCGTCCCAGCGCGGTTTCGAGCCGCTTTAAATGTTTGAGCAGGGGCTCGGGCTTGAGGTAGGTCTCGGCGCGCACAACCTGGTTCAGGAACATCGGCTGATCCGAAAACCCCCAGGGCTGGGATTCGTACACATCCGATTTTGCCTTCACCTCCATCTGCGGAGGCAGAGAGGCAATCGCCTCCTTTAAATTTGCGGCGCGGTTGCCGAGATTGGTGCCGAGTGCAAGGTACACGGTGTGTTGGTCCATGGTTCATCCGGGAATGGGATGTTCGTCGTAATGCGCGACCACATCATCCTTCAGCCAGCCTTCGATGTCTTCATTCAGAAACGCATCGTCGGGCAGATCGGCGGTCAGTTCGATCAGTTCCCGGCGCACATTTTCGTAATGCCGGAACAGATCCGCCTCCGACCACGTGAAATATTTTTTCGTCAACTCGGCGTTGAACTGATCCACATCGCGGCTTTGCCATGCAAAACCGGGTGTATCGAGGATGCCCGAAATGACGCGCGCCCCCTCCTCCCACCAGCCGATGATGTGCGCCAGCAGATCGTGGAATTTTTCAAAGCCCTGCTTCGATAAAAATTCCTGTTTCTTTTCTTCGTTCAGACGGTTGAAATCCGCGATGTATTCCGCCCATTCGTTCTCGAGCAGATCGACCGTGAGGAAGCGGCTCAACGCCGCGAGATGTTCGCGCGCATGATGGATGATCACCGCATGGATCCACGCCTGCACGCGGCGATGCCCGTACGCCTGCTCCTTCATGGACGTGAGATCTGATTCCATTTTCTGACGCGTTGCCTCAAAGTGAGCCAAAAACTCACGCTCGTCCCAGTCCTTATACTTCGCCACTGCCTCCGCGTTGAACACGTCGAAGTCGTATTTCCTGCGCTCGAATTCGCGCCCCTCCGCCACGGCGCAGATGATGGTCATGCCCTCGTCCCACCAGGCCAGGATGTGCGCCAGCATGTCGCGGAACGACTCATAACCCATCGCCTTGACGCGTTTTTCCTGCTCCGCCGCGGGCAGGCGGTGAAAACGTTCGACGTATGTTCCCCATTCAATGTTGACGTACTCCAGCGTTCGTTGCTTCGTGATGGGCATGGATGGTTCTCCGCTCGTTACTTTCGCCCGTATTGTACCCGTTTTCACACGACATACAGCGAAACGGCAATTCGGACAATTCACGTGTACAATTTGCCCATCTTCGTGGTCGACAGGAGCAACCATGAGTAAAATCGAAGGAATCCCCGGCTATACCAAAGAGGAAGTCATCCACCAGGTGGAACTCAACCTGTGGGAGACATGGTCCAATTTCGGGCGCGGACCCGGCTGTACTCTGCACGAAGAGGACGACGCGTTGTGGTTCGAGACGCCCATTCCCATCATCCCCTACAACACCGTGTTGAGGTTTCAGGTACAACACGATGTCGACGAACGAATTGACTTTCTAATCAACCGCTACGCCGAACGCAATGTTGTCCCGTTGTGGATCGTTCATACAACGACCATGCCCGGCGACATCGCTGAACGACTGCAAAAACGCGGGTTTCAGGAGATCGAGCTCGTGCCCGGCATGGCGCGGTTGCTCGAGAATCTCCCCGAACCACCGCCCATCCCCGAAGGTGTGGAAATCCGTGAAGCGCGTGAAGAGCAGGATCTCAGCGAACTCTATGGTTTTGCGGCGTGGCGCTGGGGTGTGCCGGAGGAATTTCGTCCGCAATTGGAGGGGATGATCAAGCAGTTCAATATCGGCGAGCGCGGCTCGAATGTACGATTCTGGATGGCGTGGAAGGACGGCGCGCCCATTTCGAAAATTGGTTTGTATAACGGCTCCGGCTCGGCGGGCATCTATGCCGTGGCGACCAAACCCGAAGCGCGCGGGCTGGGTCTTGCCAGCATTCTGATGGACACCGCCATGCAAGCCGCCCGGGATATGGGGCAAAAACTGTGCGTGCTCGATTCCTCGCCACTGGCGGAAAAACTCTACGAACGCCTCGGCTTCATCCGTGTTGCGTCAATTCCCCTGTATTCCACCATCCCCGGGGTGGTATGAGCCGGGTTATTTCACCGCACGCGCGATACTCACAAAATCTGCGAACAGACCATAGGCTGTCTCTTCCGGCCCACCCAGCATGCCTTCGCGTTCCGAGATGATTACAGAGTAATCAGGCAGCACATCGGTTCTGAACGTCAACCCGGTTGAAGAACCCATCATGCCATATAGCGGGGATGATGCATCGACAAGCTCAGGCGCAACACGCGCCTTGACTCGATCCCCAACCCTTTCAGCGGACGCGACCAGTTTCCAGCGCTTCTTCCCAGCCTTTGCCTGCTCCACCATCGCGGGCGTGATCTCCCGAATGCCCTTCCGCTCCACATCCCGCGGCTTGAGCGGGGAATCCATCAACACCGTCGCCAGCGCGGCGACCTTGACCGACGCGTCCCAGCCGTCCACATCGCCGGAGGGATCGGTCTCCGCGATGCCGATGCTTTGGCAGAATTTCACTGCATCATCGAATGACTCGCCTTCCTCCATCCGCGACAGGATCAAATTCGTCGTCGCGTTGATGATGCCTTTAAATGAAATCAATTCCGCGAGAGGCATGGCTTCACGAAACGTGGAAAACACAGGCGAACCTCCCAGCACCGTGGACTCGAACCGGAATTTGCTGCCCTTCGATTCTGCCAGAGCAGTCAACTCACGGTATCCATGCACGACCGTGCCTTTATTGGCTGTAATGGCGTGCATGCCCGCGTTCAGCGCCGCGCGGACGTGATCGATGGCGGGCTGTCCCGTCTCGTAGTTGACAGGCGAGTTCTCGAACATGACATCAGCGGAGGAGTGTTGGATAACCCCAACCGAATCGGTAATTGGTACTTTACTGAGTGGTTCAATGGATTGCATGGCTTCAACAAGATCGAGTGCCTTTTGAATATCCAGTCCATCTGGGTTGGCCGCGCATCCATGACGTCCCGTCGCGATGCCTGTGACCGAATAGGTGATACCGTATTTTGATTCAAGCAGTCCGCGTTTGCGTTCCAGCAGGCGGATGAGCGAGCGGGCAACGTTGCCGAAACCGATGAAGCAGAGGTTGTAATGCATTGGTGCTCCTGTGTCATTTGTCATTGCGAGCCGCCGGTTCGAGCGAAGCGAGGGCGGCGTACCCCTTCGGGGCACTTTGGCAATCTCGTCTTATCTTCAAGGGGAATTCGCTTGAAAACACGAGATTGCCACGGGCGCTTCGCGCCCTCGCAATGACACTTGTTAGAGAGGCGGCCAGGGCATGGCGCGGCGGTCGCGCGGCTGGCGAGGGAAGACTCCGCGTTTGAGAATTGCTTCGGCACGATTGCACAGGGCGGAGATCTCGCGCGGGTTGAGGTAACGCTCGAGGTCGGCGAGCAGGCTTGGGCTCAGGTTGATGCGGGTGAGCAGGTCGTCCGGAATCTTTTGCCCGCCGAAATCCCACAGCAATGTCCGCAATTTCTCGTCCTCATGAAAACAAATCCCGTGATCGATGGCGAAGAGTTTATGCGTGTCAGTCTCGAAGAAAACATGGCCGCCCTTGCGATCGGCATTGTTGACAAGCAAGTCGAAGAGCACGACGGGTTTGAGCAATTGCTTGTCGTCGTCCGAAAAACTGAAGTAGTGATAGTCGGGGTCGTACTCGATATATTGCTGGATCGACCCTGCACCGTAGGGACCCTCATCGCGCAGCGTTGTGAACGGGACGAAGTGAAACCCCAGCGCCTCGCTGACAAGATACGCCGCCACTTCACGATGGGCGAGCGAATTTTCAAGGAAGTCCCACAGCGGTTGTTCGCCTTTGGTCGGCTTGTACACGGCAGGGTGAGTCTTATTCTGATAGTGAACGTCAACGAGAAATGTATAGTTCGAACCAAGCATGAACTGGCCCTTGAGTTCAAGGTCACCGTTTTGTAATGCTAAATTCAAATCGCCAGGGGACTTATTACTGATCACTGTTCACTGAAGACTGGAAACTGAATCAATGCATGTGCCCGTTCTTCTTCGGGCAGAAGTGCCCCTCGGGTTCCTCGGGCTGGCCGCATTGCGGGCACATCGGTCTGCCGCGCGAGACGATTTCCATGCCCCAGCGCGAGAGCATCTTCACCTGTGTGCGCGTCGCCCAAAAACGGACGACCGCCGCAGTTTCAGGATCTTCCTCCTCAGTGAGGATCTCCTTGGCGAACAGCACCACAAGATCGCGTTCCTTGTCGTAGCCCAATCCGATCTCACCGACGCGGAAGAGCGGGTCTACGGGCGGGTTGACGCGCATCACCTCCTCCACATAATCGCCGGAGGCTTCAGAAAGGTTCGGGTTCTGTTCGTTGATCTGCGCGAGGAACTGTTCCACACCAATGGCAAGCGACTGCAGCTGCGCCTTTTCGATGATGATGGTGATCGTGCGCTGATCCTGAAACGCTTGAATATAAAAGACCCGCTGGCCGGGCTTGCCGATGGCATCGGCAGTGATGTGGTCGCAGGGGTCGACATCGATTTCAAAACGGGGCATGAGCGGAGTATACCAGACCCCTCCGCCGGAGTTTACCCTGACTGGCATAGCCGTGTCGAAGGGGGCGCCTTCGCGAAGCACACCTTAAGGCGCATCCCAAATACGACGATGCAATTTTTGAATGCGGATCCAGAGTCTGAATTGCCGGATTTGGGGAGGCTTGGTAGAGGTCGGGTTATAATGTCATCACCTTTACCAAAGGAGCCGCCATGTACGATAAGAAGAAACTTGATGAGTTGAAGAACGCGCACGAAACCTGGGAGGAAACATCGTTAAGCAAGGCGCTCGCGTCCCTGCCCGAGCGCAACGCTCCGCGCGAATTCATCACAACCTCCTCCGAACCCATCAACCGACTCTACACCCCGCTCGATGTGGCGGATAATGACTACGCCGCCTCACTCGGACTGCCGGGCGAGTATCCCTACACGCGCGGAGTCCACCCTACCCTTCACCGCAGTAAATTGTGGACGATGCGCATGTTCGCCGGCTTCGGCACCGCCGAGGAAACGAACGCGCGCTTCAAATATTTACTGGATCAGGGGCAGACCGGTCTCTCGATCGCTTTCGATCTGGCGACGCTGATGGGCTACGATACCGACCAGCCCGAAGCGCTGGGCGAGTTTGGCAAGTGCGGAGTGGCGGTCTCTTCATTGAAAGATATGGAAATTCTGCTCGACGGCATTCCGCTCGACAAGGTGTCCACGAGCATGACCAT
>DATKAU010000090.1:0-5620 GCA_035514655.1 Anaerolineales bacterium | reverse complement strand
TGAGGCGATACCCTTGAGGCGGCAGATGTCGTTGACCATACGCACGAGTCCACCCGGTGCAGAGGGTATCGCAATGATCACTTCGTCGATGCGATGCAGGTCAATGGCAGTCGCCAGATCGTTTACTGTGCCTATCACCGTCACGCCGTGGATCGAATGTTTTTGCTTGGCGGGGTCGTCATCGAGAAAACCAATCGGCGTGAGATTGATCTGCGATGATTTCTGCAGTTCACGCGCAACGAGGGCGCCTGCATCGCCTGCGCCGATAATCAAGACGCGCCTGCCTCTTCCAGTGAAGCGCGAGACCATGGATTGCTCCGCCAAAATCCGCAGGGCGAAACGTGAGCCGCCGATGAGAACTAGCGAAAGGAGCCAGTCGATGCCCAACGCGGTGCGCGGCATGCCGGGCACGACGCGACCCGCGCTGATAAGCAGGAGCATGACGCCGGAAACAAGCACCGACGCGGAGGTCACCGCAACCGTGATCAACCGTAACTCGCCGGTGCTGGCATAAATCCACAGACGCCGGTAAAGACCGAAGAAAAAATAAACCGGGAGCTTGATCGCCAGCGCGACAATGCACATCAATACCGCTGCGGGAAAATAAAACGGAAGTTGTTCCGCATTCAACCGCAACGCGAAACTGCCCAGCACCGAGACGATGATGAGCACGATGTCTCCGATGAGGACAAAACGATTGCGGATGTGAGGGCGAGTGTGCATAGGGAAGAGTAATTCGTAAATGGTAATCGATGAGTGGATAAAGAGATTGGAGAATCAGAGATTCGTGAGTGGAGACTGGTGTCGCATCCAACCGACGGTTTCTTTTAGACCTGCGGCAAGGGAGGTTTGAGCATTAAAGCCAAGGATATCGTTCGCTTTTTGGGGACTGCCAACTGATCGATAAATGTCACCCGCACGCGGGGGCGCAAATTCGGCTTGAAGCGCATCAGGAAATATTTCATACAGGACCTCAAGCAGGTCGAGCAGGCGTGTTTCGATGCCGGTGCATATATTGAAAATCTGGCCGACCGCGCCCGGGTGTTCAGAGGCGATCAAATTCGCGCGCACCACATCGCGGATATTGATCAGATCGCGCGTCTGCCCTCCATTGCCGAAAATTGTGATCGGCTTTCCGTCAAGCAGTCTGCGGATGAAGATCGGCACTGCCGCGGCGTACATCGAGTCAGGCTGTTGGCGCGGACCATAGACGTTGAAATAGCGCAGCGCGACGACTTCAATATTGAAGGCGCCGGTGAATAGTTCCGCGTACATCTCGTTGACACATTTCGACACGGCATACGGCGATTTCGGCTGAAGTGGCACTTCCTCGACGATGGGTAACGCGTCAGACTCCCCGTAGACTGCCGCGCTCGAAGCAAGCATCACGCGCCTGACGCCTGCGCGCCGCGCCGCATCGAGCAGGAGGTGAGTCCCGGTCACGTTGATATCAAAGCACTCCTGCGGCTCGTCCATGGATTGCGCCACAGAGACAAACGCGGCAGAGTGGAACACGGTTTCGATGCCGCGCACAGCCTCCCCGACGCATGATGCGTCACGCAGATCGCCTTCCATCACTTCGAGCTTTCCAGTATCAATTTTCCTTATCAGTGCGTCGATATTTTCACGTTTCCCTGTGGAGAAATTATCGAGCACGCGGACTGAGTCGCCGCGTTCGAGCAATGACTGTGCGATATGCGAGCCGATAAACCCAGCGCCGCCGGTGACGAGAGCTTTCATTCATCGCCCCGTGCGCCGCATCACCGTGCCGATGGTGCGGAGGATAATCTGAAAATCCATGGCGAGTGTGCGGTGCTTGATATAGTAGAGATCGTATTCGAGTTTCACAGCCATTTCGGTCACACTGGCGTAATACCCATAATTGATTTGCGCCCAGCCTGAAACACCCGGCTTGACCAGCAGGCGGGCGCGATAAAACGGCACCTGTTTCTGGAACGACGCAACAAGTTCGGGCCGTTCCGCGCGCGGACCCACGAGGCTCATATCGCCGTGCAGGACGTTCCAGAATTGCGGGAATTCATCGAGACGCGTCTTACGTAAAAAATTCCCGATGCGCGTGACGCGCGGATCCTTTTCCTCCGCGAGTTTGGCTTCACCGTTCATTTCAGCGTCCCGCCTCATGGTCCTGAATTTATATATCATAAAGCGCTTGCCGCCCTTGCCAAGCCGCGTCTGTGAGTACATGATGGGCAAGCCGCTGTCGAGCAGAATGGCAAGGGAGATCAAGGGAAATAATACCAAAAACACCACCATACCGATCAACCCACCGAGGAAGTCGATTACGCGCTTTGTTAATTCGTAGAAACCGCTCACGTGTACCTCATCCACGAACGAGCGGATAATCCAATCCGATTCAAGGTGGTGGATCGGAAGCCGCCCTGTCATCTCTTCGTAGAGAATGGGCATGCGTGTCACCTCCACGCCTTTTTCCTGTGCATCGAGAATTGTCTGGAATGTAGCACCCTGTATCTCACCGTTAATAGCAACTACAAGATCGGTGATGCGATGTTCATCGATCAGGGGCAACAGACGTTCGCTGGTGCCAAGCACATTCAAGCCGTAAAAGGCTTTTTTGAGTTTTTGCCTGTCATCGTCCACGAATCCCACGAGGTTGAATGAACGTGTGGCCAGCGACGCATATAACTCGGCAAGGGTCTGCCCGGCCTTACCCGCGCCGATCACCAGCATGCGGCGCAGCTGCCCCGTCCGTTTGTAAATGCGTATGAACAACATGCGCCAACCCAGGGTGAGAAGCGAGGCGAAAAGCAAAAATGCGCCCACACCCACGCGCGGCAGATCCGAATTTTGTCTCAACAGGAAGGCCAGGGAGTAGGCCAGAAGCCCGACAAAAGCAGCGATGGCAATGCCGCGTGTTGTCTTCCTCCCGCTGCCTGCCGCATGTGGCTCATACAATTCCACAAGCAGAAGCATCCAAAGGATTGGCAGGAGGTAAAACCAAAGCGGAACCTCGATGCTCACCTGGTTTTGCACAATCAAATCCGCTCTGGCGGGAGGAGTCCCTTCGGCAATCAACGCCGCGTATTGCACGCTGACATTGTATTGGCGCCAGGTATACAATGCCGCAAAGACCGACGCGACAGACATGACTAGATCGCCCAGAAAGAGCAAGGCACGATGCTCGCTCGGACTCAGACGCAGAGGCGTAGTGCGGAGGTTTTCAGCCATTCTTTTGAAAGCCGGAAGAGATCATGCTCCACAACAAGCCGCTCCCCCACGAGATGTGCATGATGGGAATCACCAGAGGCAGACCTGCAAGTAAATACGGTTTATGCAGGCGCATCCCTGCGTACAACCCGGCAAGGATGAATACGGAAATATACAAAATAAGTTCCACTGCCAGAATCCAGCCGGCAGCGGGGAAAATAAACGAAAGGAAAGCCAGCCCAATCATGCTCAAGACAAACAACGGAGGCAATGCCTGCCTCCAACGAAGAGTGTCCGGATATCTACGAAGCATGCGCCACTTCCAAAATCCATAACGCCAGTATTGGCGCGCCAGTTCCCGCAGAGTCTTTCGCGCAAAATAGATCGAGCGGATGGACGGATCAAGCCAGATTCTACCACCCGCCTTCCGCACCCGCGCGTTGAACTCGTAGTCTTCGTTCGTAAGCAGGGATTCGTCGAATAACCCGACTTTCTCGATTAATGTACGCCGGAACGAACCGAACGGAACCGTATCCACCTCCGCGGCTTGTTTTGTGTGACGGTACAACGCGTCGCCCACACCCAGCGGATGCGCGGCGGCAACCGCGATCGTCTCAGCAATCCACGTCTTTGCGCCCGCGCGGATCTCCCACACGCCGCCCACGTTCTCGCCGCGGTCATCTTCGATGGCTTTCACACACTTCTCCACGTAATCGGGGTACGGCTTCGAGTGCGCGTCGAGGCGGACGATGATCTCGCCGCGCGAGGATTCGATGGCGCGGTTCACAGCCGAGGGGATGGAACGATGCGTGTTATCCACCACGCGCACATTCAATTCAGGATGGTCTTTTTGAAACGCGGCGATCACTCCACGCGTGTCATCTGTCGACATTCCATCCGAGATGATCACTTCCATGTCGAGGCGCGGGAAGGTCTGCTCACGAAGAGCCTCTAGCAGGAGTCGTATTGTGGATTGCTCGTTGTAACAGGGAACGATAATGGATACTTTCGGCATTTGATCACGTGGTGCAGTGGATCTTGCTTAGCCACAGAGCCCACTGAGAACTCTGAGAGAAAACTCTTCCTTGCTCTGTGCTCTCTGTGGCAAAGAGCCTGTTGTAACCGGCTTATTCTACTGTTCCGCGAGCGGCAGGCGGATTGTGAAAGTCGTCCCATGCCCCACCGAACTGCGGACGCCAATTTTACCACCATGCGCCTGGACAATCTCCTGCGCAATCGCGAGCCCCAAACCAGCCCCGTGATTCTCACCGCCGGCACGAGCTGGATCAGCCTGATAAAACCGATCAAACAGTCGAGGCAGCGCCTCACTGCCCACGCCGATACCTGAATCAGCCACTTCAAATTCGATCCATGCCCCATCGATCCTCGCCGAGAGCGTGACCCGCCCATTCGCGGGCGTGAACTTCAATGCATTATCCACAAGAATGGTAAATACCTGCGCAAGCCTGTCACCATCGGCGACCAGCGCGGGCAAATTCTCCGGCACATTAACTTGTAGATTCACGTTCGCCTTTTGCGCCTGCAATGAAAACCTTTCCGTAACTCCCCGCAATAAGGCTCCCACATCCACAACGGACATATCCATCACCGCCGTGCCGCCTTCGAGCCGGGCAAGATCGAGCAGGTCCAGCGCCATCCGGTGCATCCGCCCTGCCTCATCATAGATTACCTGTGCGGCTTGCCTGCGTGATTCAGGCGAGTCTGCGGTGCCGTCGAGGATCGCCTGAGCAAATCCCTGAATCGAGGTGAGCGGCGTTTTCAACTCGTGCGAGACGTTTGCCACAAAATCGCGTTGCGACAGCTGTGCCGATTCCACACGTGAAACCATTGAATTGATGGCGCGTGTCAGATCCTGCACTTCGTGCGGTCCACGCGGCGCGACCGGTTTCATCGTTTCAGCCGGATACTTCCGCGCGGCGAGCACCACCTGCTGCAATGGATCCGCCACCCAGCGCGAAAGACCGTAAGCGAGCACAAGAGAGAGCAGAAAGGCCACCACTCCTCCCTGCAGGATGGGAAGGAGCAGCTCGTCTGTGAACACGCTTATAAAATTTGTGTTGGGCCGCGGTGCGGCGGTGACAAGCGTGATCCTGTTCGGCAACTGCGTCCTCAACTGCAGCCATTCGCCTCCCTGCGCATCCCTGGCAATTTGTGGGACGCGTCCCAGCACGCTTCGCCGTGGAAACGGCAGGGACGGCTGATCGGGATCGGAATCAAATATCTGGTTCCCCTGGGAATCAAACATGATGATACGCGTGGAAGTTTCGTGTGCCAGTTGGGTTAATGCATCAGTGTCGCCGAGTAAAGCCCTGCCTCCCTCGGTGATCTGAGACTGAACCGCGCGAAGACGTTGCTGCACGTCGCGGTACAACACCGGGTTGCGGAGTAGAAAGACAAACAACACAATGACCAC
>DATKAU010000089.1:0-6877 GCA_035514655.1 Anaerolineales bacterium | reverse complement strand
GAGCAACTTTAGGCTCATCAAGGGTCTCAGTTGGATCCAAGCTCATCACCGCTTGGGCATTATGCGGGCTCTTCGACAGTTCATCACGAAACAGAAAACGCAGCAATATCAATGTAGCCACCCAGGCAACCGCGACAATCGGAAGGGAATAAATAAGAAAGTCATTGAACGAAAAACCGGCCGCTGAGCCAATTAATACGTTTGGTGGATCACCAACCAGCGTTGCCACCCCTCCTGTATTCGAAAGGAGAGCTTCAGCTATGAGATAAGGTATTGGGTTCATGCCCAGGATTTCACAGATAAGAATTGTGACAGGCGCAATCAAGACCACGGTTGTTACATTATCAAGAAACATCGAAAGAACGGTCGTAATGCTTCCAAGTAACACAAATAAGCGTACAGGTTTGCCCCGCGAAGCCCGCGCCGCCCAGACGGCAAGGTATTGGAAGAATCCCGTCGGCTCGAGCATGGCAACCAGGATCATCATACCCAATAAGAGTCCAAGAGTATTGAAGTCAATTGCATCCAGAGCCGCTTCCTCCGAATAGAAGCCTAAAATTTTCCCCAGACCGACCATGAGGACGGCTCCTGCAATTCCAGCAATGGAGCGGTTGATTTTCTCAGAAAAGATGAATACCAGACAGATGATGAATATCAGGCTGGAAAGAATGATGGGAATATTCATGTTTCAATCCACCTTTGCCCAGGCTGAAAAGATGGCAATGCCAATATCTACGCGTGAGGCGATGCCTGCCAGTTTTCCATCTTTTGACACGACAAGCATGTCATGCAAATTGTGTTGCAATAACAACGCGTAGGCGCGAAGCAAGCCGCAGTCTTCAGGGACAGTAATGGCGGGTTTCATCAACGACTCAATTGATTTATCGAGCACTTCCGCTGGAGGCCGCGTAGCCTCCACTGCTCCGAAATCATGGACGAAATCCACATCCGCGATAAAGCTTACAAAATCAGGCAGTTCGAGAGATAGCAAATCACGCAAACCGACAACGCCGATGAGTTTGTCATTGTTGTCAACGATCGGCAACAAGCCGATGTGTCTTTTTACGAAGATTGCAGCCGCCTCCCGGATTGAGGCTGTCACACGTATTGAAACGACATTGCGCTTCATACATTGATCAATTTTCATCTGGTCTCCTTGATTTTCACCATCTCAACATAAAATTACGATGATTATTTCAACAAAATCGCACGAGCTACAAGCTCAATTTTTTATTCTGCAGAAAACGTCACTGTTCATGTCGGACGCCTTGAACGGGCCGACCTGGACGCGGCTACCACCAGCGCTATAAACGATATCGGGGCGAACAGTATGATAAACAGCGTCACTGCGGGCAATGCGGAACTGTTCCTTGCGGCCAAAACGACATAGGTTATATAGGAAATATAATATCCGAACAGCAACGCGCCTTCAAGGCGTGAGATCCGGCTATCGATATAAAAAATAGGCAATGTAACCAGGGCAACAAAAACCATGACAGGGAAATCAATTTGCAACACACGCCCTGTCACATGAATTCCGTCCGGGGCAAGGAGCGCGCCCAACCCCAACACGCCAAGCAGGTTGAAAATATTGCTGCCCACCGCGTTTCCAACTGCAATGTCGCTTTCCTTCTTGAGCACTGCAATGATCGAAGTGGCAAGTTCCGGCAGTGAAGTTCCAACCGCAATGATGGTCAGACCGATCACCAATTCGCTCACGCCAAGAATCCTGGCAATGATGACCGCGGAATCCACCAGCCAGTGCGAGCCTACTACAAGCACGCTCAACCCCGCAAGGATGAAAGAAATATTTCTTAATCTGTTAAGTGGAGTGCGAGGTTCCTTCTCCGCAAACTCCCGGGCATATTCATTTTGAACCCCCTTGCTTTCCGAGCGGCTCTGGGCTATGGCAAAGACAGTGTAACCCGCCCCACCGGACAACAAAATTATGCCGTCGAATAATCCGATATTTCCATCAAAGGCAAGGCCAAAGGCAGCGAGGGAAACACCCAGCATGATAGGCGCATCCTTGCGGATGAGTTGCTCCGCGATCACAATTGGCGCGATGACGGCAGTCATGCCCAGAATGAATAGAATGTTGAAAATATTGGAACCCAGCACATTGCCAAGTGTTAAGTCACCCTGCCCGCTGACTGCCGCCTGCAGGGAAACGGCAATTTCGGGAGAGGCTGTTCCTATCGCCACGATGGTCAATCCGATGACAAGTGGTGAAACCCCAAATGAGGCGGCAAGACGCGATGCACCGCGCACCAACAGCTCCGCACCGAGAATCAAAAGAATGAGTCCTCCTACGAATAGAGCGATAGTTGTTGTCATGTGGGAATCCCTGCCATAATTAATCCCCGAATTTTTTACCATGCTGTTTAAGGTTTAAGATTAATTCCACCCGATTCGAATCCATCTATAACTGCCTATAAGCCCCGGCCCATGGCTTACCCAATCGATGATTGTCTGAAACCACCACCTTATTAAATTTCTGGGCAATCTGTGCGGAAAGCATCGCCACCGAGCCCCAATCGTCCGAAAGCACAGCTGTTTTCATTTTCTCAGCCACCTGTCCCGTCCACATCCATTCCATGCGGAACCGGTCGGCTTTGACCCAGTAATCGCGTTTCTCCCACGCCGCCACCGACGCGTCGATCCCAGCCGAGATTTGTTTCAACGCCAGGGCGATGAACGCGGCAAGATCTTTTGTCTCCTCGCTGACCTGCGTCTGTTTCGCCAGTTCGCGCACTGCCAGCACAATGGCTTTCGATAATCGCGTTCTGTCTTTTCCTGCTGAATCGGGGTTGATGAGGCGGCTCAAAGAAAATTCTCCAATATCAAGAGTCATACGATAAGTGCGGGATTATACCAATGAAAAATCCTCCCGCAATACTTCGCGGGAGGATTCTACTTTGCAATCGTTATCGATCCTCAGGGTTGGAACGTCACCAATGCCTGCCACGTTTGAAGACCGATTATCCCATCCACTAGCAAACCATGAGATGTTTGAAAATCCCTCGCGGCATTCTCCGTCTGCTGGCCAAATATACCGTCAACGTCAATGGAATACCCGAATTTATTTCGTAATAGAGTCTGTGCGGCGCGTACAGCCTGGCTGGTGCTCCCCTCCTGAACCTGCGCGCCCTGGATTAACGCCGACCAGGTGAGCGGTCCCACAATCCCATCCGGGGACAACCCGCTTTGGTTTTGAAAGGCAATCACAGCCGTGCGGGTCTGCGCGCCGAAGTTTCCATCGACATCCACATTCTGTCCCTTGAATCGGAGCAGATGTTGAATGGCTCTCACTTCCGGTCCCTGATCGCCCTGGCGGAAAAGAGGCCAATCGGGGACTTGCACTGGTGAAGTGTTTGTAGCGGATGGAATAGGCGTGTTCGGATTAATCAACGGAAGAAGAGCTGTATTCGTAGACGTCGCGGCAACCGTGTTCAACGGCGTAGGCGTTTCGGTAGGCGATGCGATCGGTGCGGACGCCGAAGAGGTTAGTTGAGCAAATCCGGTGGCGAGGATCGCCTGTGCCTGTTGAGTGGCGTCAAAAGTGGAGGTGGGCACGCCGGCAGGTGTTCCCAAATTGCATGCCAGCATCGCCAGCGTCAATGCAAGAATTCCAAATTGAAATTTATTCTGCATGAATCATTCCTTTCGTCTCTAGCTGCGCGCGAGAATATAACAGAAACCCGCTACAAGCCAGTCCCCCGAAGGTCAGCAACTCACGAATGTCCGGTTCGATATCGTTCATTGACGCCCCCTCCCCCCTGTTTTATAATTTCACCACCACTGGAATCGCTCGCACTGATAATTGCTTGTTAAAACGCGGGGACGTGGTGGAACTGGCAGACACGCAGCACTTAGGATGCTGTGCCGCAAGGCTTGAGAGTTCGACTCTCTCCGTCCCCACTGACCTCACCCCTGCCCCTCTCCCAATCCCCTTCGGGGACGCTTCGCGGGGAGAGGGGAATATCATGGAGAGTAACTTGAAAATAGAAAAAACAATCGAAGAAAACCACGAGGCGAAACTCAGCGTCGAAGTGGAACCTGAGAAGATGGACACCTACAAGCGCAGGGCGGCGCGCAAGATCTCGGAGCGCGGCAAGATCGCCGGCTTTCGCCCGGGCAAGGCGCCCTACCACATGGTGGTGTTGAACTACGGCGAGCAAGCCATCGTCGAGCAAGCCATCGACTTTTTCGTCGACGCAGAATACTCGAATATCCTAAAAGAAGCGGATGTCAACCCCGGCGGGTCCGGATCGCTCGAGTCGATCGACTCGCTCGAACCGCCGAAACTAACCTTCAAGGTCCCTCTCGCCCCAGAGGTGGACCTCGGCGACTACCACTCGCTTCGGATGCCGTACGAATGGTCTGCTCCTGATCAAAAAGCCGTGGATGCGGCGATGGAGGATCTCCGTCAGATGAACGCGACCACAGAAACCGTGGAGCGCGAAGTGCAGGAGGCAGATTACGTTCTCGTGGATATCGAATCCGAGACCTCGGAATTGAAGCGTGTCGGTTTTGCCTCGTTCGTCCGCAAGGAAGATCGTGAGACCGAATGGCCTTTTAGCGGGTTCGCGAAACAACTCGTTGGTCTCAAACCCGGCGACACAAAAACAATCAACCACGATTTCCCAGCAGACCACGACCTCGAAGCCCTGCAGGGCAAAAGCACAGAAATGACTGTGAACGTGAAAACCGTCCGCGCGGTGACGCTGCCCGAACTCAATGATGAATTTGCAAAAACTGTCGGCGCGGGCGAGACGCTCGATGCCTTGCGCGAATCGGTGGCAAAAGATGTGGAGGCGCGCTCCAAAGCCGACTACGACGACAAGTTTTTCGTCGACCTGATCGAAAAAATCAAGGAAGGCGCGACCTTCAAATATCATCAGCACTCGCTCGAGCACGAAGGCGAGCACGTGCTCGAAGACCTGACTCAGCGCCTCGGCCAGCAAGGGATGGACCTGGATACGTACTTCAAACTCCGCAACACCACGCGCGAGCAGTTCATCGAAGAGGAAGTAAAATCTGTTGCCAAAAAACGCTTTGAACGCTCCCTCATCCTCGATGAAATTGTCCGGCGGGAGGAGATCGAAGTGGATAACGATGCGCTCGACAGCGAGTTCAACCAAACCCTGAACGCCCTCGCCATGCAGGGGATGGACTTCAACAAGATCCGCGGTGGCAAGAAGGGACAGGAACGCATCGCCCAGGCAGTTGCCATGGAATCGGCAAACCGCGTGCTGACGCGCCGCGCGCTCGATATGTTGAAGTCGATTGCGGTGGGCGAGTATAAATCCCCCGAGGAGAGAAAGGCTCAAACCGCCGCCAAGGCTGAAGCGGGGGCGGCGAAATCAGAGATGATCTCTGAGGGGGGCCCCGTTGTGAGTGAAGAGAAAGCTGTGGAAGCAGAATCAACCGTCCCCGCCGTCCTGAGTGATTCAATGGATGAAGCAGAGGCGGGCTCTTCATCCGAAGAGGAAACAAAGAGTTAACGCAATTCCTACACTTGGGCAGTATCATCGCCAAGATATATAAAAGGAGACAACCGATGATCCCAAACTATAAAAACTCTCGTGTTGAGCCTAGTCGAAACATCGTTCCGATGGTGGTGGAAAACACGGGCCGCGGCGAGCGCGCCTATGACATTTACTCGCTCCTGCTCAAGGAGCGCATCATCTTCCTCGGCACGCCGATCGATGACCAGGTGGCGAACGTCATCGTGGCGCAGCTGCTGTTCCTCACACACGAGGATCCCGAGAAGGAAATCCAGATGTACATCAACTCGCCCGGCGGCGTGATCTATGCGGGGCTGGCAATCTACGACACGATGCAGATGATCCCGAACCCGATCAGCACTGTAGCTGTGGGCGTGACCGCCTCGTTCGGCACCGTACTGCTTGCCGCCGGCACCAAGGGCAGGCGCTACGCCCTCCCGAACGCGACCATCCACATGCACCAGCCTCTCGGCGGCGCGCAGGGCCAGGCAACGGACATTGAGATTCAAGCCAAACAGATTCTACGGCTGAAAGCCTTGCTGCTGGGCATCATGGCCAAGCATACCGGCCAGCCGCTCGAAGTGATCGAACGCGACAGCGACCGCGATTACTATCTCGAAGCCAAACAGGCTGTTGATTACGGTCTGGTGGATCAGGTATTGCAGGTTCCGGTGAAGATCGGTTAGTCTGTTTGTCAGATAGTCTTTTAGTCAAAGCCCGCTGAGAAATTGGCGAGCTTTTTTTTCGCCACAGAGCACACTGAGCTTTTTGAGTTTTATCTCAGAGGTCTCCGTGATCTCTGTGGCTAAGCATTTTGGACGATAATCAAAGCTATAATTTCCGCACTATGCTGCCTTCACACATCAAAGCACTAATACTCGATATGGACGGTGTGATCTGGAAATCAGATACGCCGATCGGTGATCTGCCCGAAATCTTTAAGCGCATCGAGTCGCGCGGACTGAAATACATCTTCGCCACGAACAATGGCACGAAAACACCTGAGCAATACATGGACGTATTAGGGAGGTTGGGTGTTCAGGTTTCGCCGGACCAAGTTGTGACGTCCGCGTTAGGGGTGGCGCACATGCTTGCGCAAAAGTTCCCGCCTGGGACCAAAGCCTTCATGATCGGTGAGGACGGCATCCACCGGGCGCTCGAACAAAAGGGTTTTGAGATCCTGTCAATGGAGAAAGCGCAAGAGGCGGAATTCTTCGTCATGGGCATCGACCGCGAGATCAACTTCGATAAGATGCGCGAAGCGACATTGCTCGTACGAGGCGGCACCCCGTTTTATGCAACCAACCCCGACAAGACCTTCCCCACCCCGCGCGGCGAGATCCCCGGTGCAGGTGCGTGGATCTCGG
>DATKAU010000088.1:0-8219 GCA_035514655.1 Anaerolineales bacterium | reverse complement strand
AGAATCATGTCTTCCATGGACACGCTGACAATTAAAACAGAAAATAAATTCAGGAGTCTCGTCACAAAACAAGCCTATAAGAAAGGGGAAGTCATCAGCGAGATTCCGCGAGAAAAAGTGATCAACGAACCGAATCGCTTCACGGTGCAGATCGGGCGCACGGAACACACTGACGTAGGCAAACTTGCTGCATTGAATCACTCCTGCGACCCCAATGTGATTCTCGATACAACCAACATGCAGATGGTGGCGCGCCGCGATATCGAAAAAGGCGAGGAGCTCTCGTTTTTCTACCCCTCCACCGAATGGGAGATGGACGCGCCGTTCATCTGCCTGTGCGGAGCGACCAACTGCATCCACGTGGTGGCGGGTTCACGCTTCCTCCCCCTCTCGACGTTGGAATATCACTTCCTGAACAAGCACATCCGTGACGAGATGATCGACTTGTTGAACGCCACGGAAAAGAATTTGCCGACCGATTAAAAAATCAGAACCTGCTTCCCGGCGGGTTCTGATTTTTTGCGGGGAAATATTACTAGAGCGATGAAACCACCCTTGCAATCACGGCATCAAGGACAGCCGCATCCACCTGTCCATCCAGTTTTGCCAGCACTGCGGACTTTATTTTCTGTTTTAACTCTGAATCAGAAGTAGATTCAGAGCGTGGATACGCCGCGACCAAATTGACCGATGAACTCAGCGTCGCTTTCGGCGCAGATCCGGAGTTCGAGCGGTTGATCTTCATATCATATTTCATCGCGCGTTCCAACGCTAATTCCGTAAACACCACATTGTCACTGAGGTCAAGCGACGTGACCCCGCGCGCCTTCATTTCATCAATGTCACGTTCTGTATAGAAGATTTTTGCCATCCGAAATCTCCGTTCTCCAAAAATTACCCGTTACTTTTCAGGCCTGCCATCCAGGCCTTCGAGCGCTGTCACCGCCGCATTGCGCGCGCTGACGATCTCCGCTTCGGAACCGGAAAGCCACATACGGCCAAAACGCCCAACCGACGAGACATGCAATATCTTGATGTTCGCGCCCTTTTCGGCTTCATTGCAGGCGTAGTTGATGTACGCAGCAGGGGCGCATTCCAGCACCAGCATCGTCTCACGGGGCACCAGCATCGAGCCGCGACGGAAGCGGTTGAGCAGCTGCGCCTGGTACGGATCTACATTGGTGATGATCTGCACCGAGGCAATGAAGGGCTTGATGCGTTCTTCGGGCTTCAAGTTCAGCCTGTCCAACACAATTCGCCCCGCTTCGAGCACTTCAGATTGCGATTGCGAGTGCACCTCGAACATGCCGAATTCGCGCTCGACCAGCTGCGCGCCCGGTTTGGCTTCGGTCGATTTGACGGCGATGTCCACGAGGCGGAACACCTCATTACCCGGGGCAACTTCCACATAAAGAGAAGCCATGCCCTCGGTGGGAAGGTCGCCCTGGGTAATCGTCCCGACGAACGCCGCGTACTGCGGCTGCATCCGGTCGAGATAGGAATACACACGTAAAGAAAATTGATCTGATGCCATAGGTCTCCATGATGTCATTGCGAGGAGCGCTCGTTGCGACGAAGCAATCTCCTCATTGCCGGAGATGCTTCGCTACGCTCAGCATGATATGTTTCCAGTTTTAATTATTCATCGCAATCCCAAGCGGCGTGACAAACAACGGGTTGCCGGGCAGAACGGTCTCGATACCTGTCATTTCCTGAATCACTTCATCCATGCCGGGGTAGGCGCATGTGCCGCCAACCAAATACAATTTGTCAACTTGATGACCTTCCACATGGCGGTTGATGATCGAAGCGACCTTCTCCATTACCGGGCGGATGATGGGAAATAACCGCGTCTGCTCGTTTGGATCTTTTTTCATCGCTTCGGCTTCCTCGAACGATTTTCCCGTCGAGCCGGCAATCACCAGCGAGAAGTGCGTGCCGCCTGTTGCCTCGTCGGCGGTGTACACCACATCCCCACCACGGAAGATGGCAATGCCCGTCGTGCCGCCGCCCACATCCACGATCGCGCCGTCGCGGATCTTCAATACGTTGTTGGCAGCTGTCGGCTCATCGATGACGCCAGTGCAATCAAGTTCCGCGCCATGCAGTACATTGGCTGTAGCCCGGACTTCGGCTTGCGGTACTCCCGGCGGGTACGCCGTCGATGCGGAAATCAGCTTGAACCCAAGTTTCTTCTCGACCCGTGATTTCATCCCGCGCAATAGATCCACTGCACCGATGAAATCCACAACGAGACCGTCGCGCGTCACTTCAGCGAACTGGTACTCGCCCGCAATCGGATTGAAGCGTTCATCCAACACAACCAACACGGTGTATGCCGTACCTAAATCAACACCGACGTGAACGCGTGCCTGGTAAACGCCTGAGGGCAGGATCAGGTCCGGGTCCGCTTGCCAGCCATTTCCGCCAGCCATGATACGGTCGGTTTGGGTCAGCAGTGTAGAGAGGTTTGGATTCATCCGCTCATTTCTCATTCCAGTTCACAGGGAAGACCACATACACAAAGCGCGTCCAGTTTGGCGTCTCGAAGGTGATGCTTGATCCTTTTGGGATGAAAATCACATCACCTGTTTTGCCGCGCACCTGCTCTTTGCCTCGCGTAATCACAAGTTCACCTTCCAACACGATGTCAATCTCGTCATACATCAGCGTCCACTGCATCTCGCCCTTGTCGAGCGACATGTATCCCGCGCCCATCGGAGAGCGATCCTGCGTGACAACCACATCCTTGAGCCAGACATTTGTGCCGGGCGTGGTTTTCCCTTCGGTGAACTGCTCCATCTGCACATTCGCCATTTTGACGACCTTCAACGGCGGCAGATTCGGGACGACGGACTCGCCGTGAGCCAGGTCAGAGGGTTCGCCTCTTGCCAGGCCGGAGCCTGATCCGGTTTCCCGAATCATTTTCACACCCAAAGCGAACGCAACGTCCTGCGCCTCGTGCGTGACGATATCGTCAGGCGCAAGCAGGAGTGGACCCGCGCGTTCGTGCGCGAGACGGCGAATATCCTCCGCAGTGAATAATTGACGCGGCATGAGGGACAGTCTTCACCGCGCAGCCCGCTAGGGACGCGAAGGAATCAATAAAGATTCTTTGCGCTCCTGGCGTTCCTGGCGGTTCAACTACCGCTTTGAATTATTTCTCTTTTCCGCGACCGCCGATAGCACCCTTGCTGTTCTGCGGCAGGATCATCTCGACATCGCCGTGGGGTCGCGGGATCACATGGACCGATGCGAGCTCACCGACGCGCTTCGCGGCGGCAGCGCCTGCATCAGTAGCGGCTTTCACCGCGCCGACGTCGCCGCGCACCATCACGGTCACGTATCCACCGCCGACATATTCACTGCCGATCAGCGTCACGTTTGCGGCTTTGACCATCGCATCGGCAGCTTCGATCGCGCCGACGAGGCCCTTGGTCTCGACCATTCCTAAGGCTATCATTGCAACATCTACGGGCATGGCTTACTTCTCCTTTTATGAAGTTTTTCGTAGCGCAAGCGCACGATGTCATCTTGCGTTACTTCCGATTAGGCATCGGACATGAGAGGTTGAAGAGATTCAATCGCTCACATCAGCTGCCTAACCTTGACCATGGAGGATAAGACCATTGACTATCATCTACCGTCCATGGTCAGGTTTATTTCTTCAACTCCAGCAACACCTTCCTCACAATTTCCTCCACCTGTGCATTCGCAACGTTCCCGGGAGCGGCAGAGTACCCGCCCGTAAACGCGCTTCGCTGCGCCTGTGAATCGGTGGAGCCGGGTGAAAATGCCGCGTCCGGCGCGGTGCGGATCTCATAGGCGAGCCGCTTGGTGTTGTACATGTGGTGCACGGTAATGTTATCGCCTGTAATCGCGCCGCCCACGCCGCCTGAACCGAGGGTCATCGAGGGCATCAAGCCTGTCGTAAAACCAGTGGTGCCGAGCGTTCCAAGAGTATTCGCCACAATTCGGAATACAGGTTTTTCAAGACCAAACTGCATGATGACGTTTTCATCGCGCGAATGGATGACCAGCGAGTGCCCGCGCCCGCCGTAATTGATCAACTCGATACAACGCTCACACCCTGCCTCCCAGCCGTCCACTTCGTACCAGCCGAGAACCGTCGTGAGTTTTTCGCCGGATAGCGGATCGTCGCGTCCAACGCTGTTCAACCTCACGACCAGGATCCGCGCCCAATCAGGGACGCTAAATCCGTACTGTTGTGCCAGTTGCTGCGGGCTCTTCCCCACCGACTTGGGATTCGGCAGGTGACCAGCGAATAAATTCCTGGCGAGGATCGATTTGATATTGTCATCGACGAAGTAGGCGCCTGCCTCCTTCATCAATTGCTCAAGTTCCCCGGCAATGGGTCTGTCGGCTACGACAGCCTGCTCCGTCGCGCAAATCACGGAATGATCGAACGCCTTCGACGCGACGATATATCGCGCTGCGCGTGCTACATCAGCCGAGCGATCAACGTACACAGGTACATTCCCGGGACCCACTCCATAGGCTGGTTTGCCCACAGAGTGTGCGGCTCGCACCATGTCCGAGCCGCCAGTGGCAAGGATGAGCGCCACATATCTGTGTTTCATCAATTCCTGCGTGCCGGGCAGGCTGACACGCGTCATACACGAGACAAGTCCCTTGGGCATGCCTGCCCGCTCCCCTGCTTCTGCCATGATACGTGCCGTCTCTGCGCAGCACTTCGCCGCGAACGGATGCGGCGCGACAACAATCCCATTCTTCGCCTTCACTGAGATCAAAATCTTGAACATCGTTGTGGAGGTCGGGTTGGTCGATGGAGTCAACGCGGCGACCACTCCCATCGGCCAGGCAATGTCATACGTCCCGTTTTTCGGGTCACTGCGAATCACGCCAACGGTTGGAATATCCTTGATGGCGTCCCACAACAATTGCGACGACAATAAATTCTTCAGGGTCTTGTGTTCGGGGACGCCGTATCCGGTTTCCTCACTCGCCAGCTTTCCGAGTGCCACCGACGCATCCGCTGCGGCTTGCGCCATCGCCGCGCAGATGCGATCCACTTCAGCTTGCGTGGCGTGAAGGAATTGTCTTTGCGCCTCACGCGCCTGGGTGGCAAGCGTGCGGGCTTCCTGAATCGAGAGAAGGTCGTTGTCTATGTCTGCCATGGTTTATTCCATCGAAGTATATCAATAATTGATCGGGTTACTCGCCACTTCCAACACTTTATCTTGAAACGCCATCGCCGCGGCTTTGCAGGCGGGCTGGTCGCCGGTGAGCATCACGCCCATGTAATTCGTCTCGGAGGGCGGCATGGTCAACGCAACGATGTTTACATTTGCAGCCTTGAGCGCGGCATCCAGCGCGACCAGCCCTTCGTTCGGCGTGGCTACCAGATACGCAATTGGGAATCCCAACGGGATGTTGCACACACTTGATAGGTAGGAACCAGTTCTCGAAACGACATGCGGGAAGAAGGCAATGGAGTCGTCATCATTTGCGGAATACCAGATCGCCTGATTCTTGATGTAGCTGACCGCGGCATTCAACCCGGCTCGGACCTCGGCGGGGTCTGGTCCGGCGATAATTGCCATAATCTCCCCTGACCATTTTCCTGACGTGTGCTTGGCGCCCGCGTAAAACGACCTGGCGTACACCACTTCCACATCTGCCATCTTGGTAGCTTCGTCGATGGCGACATACGTTGCATCATCGTTGTCCACACTAAGCAAGCCAATAGATCGCTGATCGTCACGGAGTTTGAGTTGCTCCGCAAAGTTGCGGTCCACCTGCGGGATGAGCTGCACTGCGAGCGGAGTGCCATATAAAGGGTCGAGAATTGCCATGTTGATTCTACCTCGGTGGTCGAGTGGGCGAAGCCCGTATCGAGACCACCATGTTTCAAGAATACTTCTCGAACAGAAATTACTTTGGTTCCCTTGTGGTCTCGATACGCCCTCGGCTGATGCCTCAGGCTACTCGACCATCGGATTTCACTTCGCCAGTTTCAATTTCACACCAGAAGCCTGATGCTTGCGCATCTTCTGGGCTATTTGTATCACAAACGCACCAGCCTCGAGCGGGTTTGTGCCACCGTTTTCGAAGATATTGCAAACCACATCGCGGTCGGCATCGTTGTCGCCGGTTTTAGGCTTGTATGCCATATATGCGCTCATCGACTCAGCGCGCCCGAGCCCTGGGCGTTCACCGATCAACAGGATAACCACGTCCGGTTTGATGAGCTCGCTGATATCGTTCATCACGCCCACACGTGCGTATTTGATGAAGAAGGGAACACCAAACGTGAGACCCGCGTTTTGCGCGCCTTGCTTTATCACAGGGAAGATTTGTCTCAGGTTCGCTTCGATTGCCGCAGCGGAGAGTCCGTCGCCGACGCACAGCTGGATGTTGACGTTCTTCTGGCATTTCTCGTTGACGATGCGCCTGGCATCGTCGTTGAGTTGACGTCCAAGGTCGGGGCGAAGGAGATATTCCTGCTTGCCGCCTGTGATTTTAGTTTGAACCGTGAACAGATTGAATTCATCAAGCAATTTTTGGTCAACATCCCGGTATAACGCGTCTTGCGTCACCGCGTGGTCGCCCTGGAATAAGAGGAGTGATGCAGTGTTGTAGCGAGGACCCGCGCGACCCACTCCAATGCGGGCGGTGGTACTGGCTATCATCGCTTTTACGCCGTTGGCGTCTTTGGGATTCCTGACGCGCATCTTGTAACGATGTTCGAGCAGAGCGGGATCAGGGAGATCAATGGATAGGTTCGCGGTGGAAGTCGCGGTTCGAGCTTGGACAGGATCGGCTGTGGCGGAGGAAGAGGCAAATGAATTAGAGGCAGGCGCGGCTGCGTCAGACATCGTCCCTGTAGGGGAACCAGCGCTCTTCACGGCTCC
This sequence comes from Anaerolineales bacterium, assembly GCA_035514655.1. Lineage (GTDB taxonomy): Bacteria > Chloroflexota > Anaerolineae > Anaerolineales > Villigracilaceae > Defluviilinea. The sequence goes on along the minus strand of DATKAU010000088.1, from coordinate 1,323 downwards.
CGAGGCTTTCAGTTCACGGACGATCGCGTCCACAATTTCGTTGAGTTTGGTATCGTCCACTATTTACCTCTTGAGGAAGAAGGATGGGTCGCCGGCTTTTTCTGTAAGGACACCATCATTCATGAGTCCAAGATCGACCATCCATTTTTCGAATTCAGGCGCAGGGCGGAGTTTGAAGAGTTGACGGAGGGAAGGCGCATCATGATAGGAGGTTGATTGGTACGAAAGCATCGAATCGTCAGCCATTGGCACCCCCATGAAATAATTACAGCCTGCGGCAGTAAGCATGACCGCGAGATTCTCGATGGCGTTCTGGTCGGCGCGGGCGTGATTGGTGTAACAGGCGTCGCAGCCCATCGGGATGCCTGTAAGTTTTCCCATGAAGTGGTCTTCGAGTCCTGCGCGCTGGATCTGGCGCGCGTCGTACAGATATTCGGGACCGATGAAGCCTACCACCGTGTTGACTTGATAAGGATGCCATCGTTTTGCCAGGCCGTAGTTGCGTGCTTCGAGTGTGAGTTGATCCCAGCCATTGTGCGCGTCGGCGGAGAGGGCAGAGCCCTGACCGGTTTCAAAATACATAAAGTTGGGACCTTTGGGGAAGCAATATTTCTTCGCCATCTCGTAGGCTTCGTCGAGCAAGCCGACTGAAATGCCGAATGAGTCGTTTCCCTTTTGCGAACCCGCAATGGACTGGAAAACCAAGCCGACAGGTGAACCGGATTCCATGCACTTCATCTGGGTCGTGACGTGAGCGAGCAAACAATTTTGCGTGGGGATATTCCAGGTCTTGATGACATCGTAAGTCATATCAAGAAGCCGCGCGACCGAGCCATACGAGTCGTCAACGGGGTTGATGCCAATTACGGAGTCACCTGAACCGTAGGATAAGCCTTCATAAATTTCAGCGCGGATGCCCTCAGGCGAGTCGGTGGGATGGTTTGGCTGGTTTCGTGAAGACAACGTGCCCGGAGTTCCAATAGTGTTGTTGCAATAGGCTGTGACAGGCATCTTCTTTGCGCCAAGCATCAGATCGAGATTGGACATCAACTTTGTAACTGCGGCAACCATCTCAGCAGTAAGACCAGCAGAGATGCGGCGTATCATTTCGGTGGTGGAGGTGTCGGCAAGGATCCATTCACGGAACTCCCCCACCGTCCAATCTTTGATTTCGTTGTAAATGGAAGGATCAACCGCATCTTGTATCACGCGCGTAACTTCATCCTGGTCATACGGCACGGCGGGGTTTTCGCGCAGAACCCACAATGGGACCTCCGCCAAAACCAGTTTCGCCGCGACACGCTCGGCGGCAGTCTCCGCGCC
>DATKAU010000087.1:0-7535 GCA_035514655.1 Anaerolineales bacterium | reverse complement strand
CAGCGGTGCAAGGCTCGCTGCAATTCGCTGTTCTCCGCCAGTTCATCCGGTCTCGCCGAGGGGTCCGTCATCCACATGGGTGACTCAATCTCCTCGCCATCCTGAGTAAACTGCTCGAGCGGGTGTGCCGCATGGCGTCCCATCCGGCGTAATTCGTCGTAACTGGCGTTTACCGCCACGCGCGCCAGCCAGCTCTTGAACGATCCGCCGCGAAACGACCGGATGTTCTGGAACGCCTGGATCAACGCGTTTTGCACAGCGTCCTCCGCCGCACACTCGTCGCGGATCAAACGCACGGAGATGCGGAAGAGCATATCCTGGTACTTCAGGGCAAGCAGGTTGAAGGCATCCACGTCGCCGCGTTGTGCAAATTCGATCAATTTGGTCTCGCCGTCCTGCAGGGTGTTCATACTCACATGATAGCCCCTGGTTGTTACGAACGTGTCGCAGAGATGTCACAGTTTTGTAACATGCCAGCCGCCCATGAAACAAAACGGCGACCATTTCAGGTCGCCGTTGTGATTTACTCAGGGATTGATGTACCTGTTTCAGGCTTCCTGCGCAAGGCAAAGAAACCGACAGCAACCGGCACGGCAAGAAACAGGATGCCCACGCACAACGTGCCCAGCCCCAAAATCAACGCCGTTTGCGGGTCGCTGCTCCCGCCGATATTAATATCAGCGCCGGGCATGAAACTGACAGCCGCCGCCACTGCTCCCCAACACATCGCGAACAAGCCCGGGCAGCCGCACAGGAAGCCGGCAGCTATCAATGCAATCATGCCTGTATTTTTGTTGTTCATTGAATTTTCTCCAAAATGGTTTTTGATTAACTTCTCAATTTCGCGCCGACTTCGTGCTCCAGCCTCTTCACGATCCTGGTGCGGATCGCCGCGGCTTCGGCGTCGGTCATCGTTTTATCGGACTGGTACGTAAGACTGTACGCCAGCGACTTTTTGCCCGAGCCGATCTGATCCCCGCGGTACACGTCGAACAGGCGGACGCTGGTCACGATCTTCCCACCCATCTGCCTGATGAGGCTTTCGACGCGCGCCGCGGCGACTGATTCGTCCACGACGACGGCGATATCCTCGAACACCGGCGGGAACTCGGAAACCGGAACGATCCCATACGTGGGAGTGGCGTTGCGCAAGGCATCGAGATCAAACTCAGCTACGATGACGGGTGCATCACCCACATCATATTTCTCCTTAACCAACGGATGAAGTTCACCGAACACGCCCACAACCTGCCCGTTGACTTTCACCTCCGCGGCTTTGCCTGGGTGCAAATGTGCCGCGCTGAGCGGAACTGATGACGAAGTCGAAGCGTCGCATTCAGTGTAGGAAACGTCTGTGTAGCGGAGACCAGCCAAAAGGAGTTCGATGCGTCCCTTCATGTCGAAGAAGTCCAGCGCCGGGGAATCCTTCACATCCCACGCGGGAGCCAGCCGGGAACCGGTCATGACAATGGCTAGTTTTCGCGGCTCATCCGGGGGCTGGTTTTTCTTTGGCTCGAAGATGGGACCGATCTCGAAGAGCGAAGCCGATTCGGCGCGCGCGTTCGTTTCAAAACTCTCAAGCACAGACGCGAGCAGACTTCTCCGCATTACGCGCCGCTCAGGCACGATGGGATTCGCGAGCAGGACATAATCGCTGTGGGCAACGAGGCGGCTTTCGCGCTCGGGCGAAGTCATGCGATAACTCACCACCTCCTGCAACCCAAGCGAGACGAGGATATCGCGGAGGCGTTCCTCCCATTCGTGGATCGGGTTGCCGATCTGCGGCGGGAGCGAATCGGAGAGCCGCGTTTCAGGGATGCGGTCATAGCCATAGACGCGTGCAACTTCTTCGAGCACATCCGCGAGACCGATGACTCCCTCCCCGATATCGAGACGATGCGGTGGTGTTTTTGCCCTGACGACATCTTTCTCAACTTTACATTCGAATTCAAGCCGCGTGAGCAATTCGGCGATCTGCTTCGCGGTGAGTTCGATACCAAGCAGCCGCTTTACATCCTTCGGCGTGACCGCGATGATTGGGTCTTTTGGCTTGAGGGGATATACATCCACCAGCCCGGGTGCAATATTCCCGCCTGACCATTCCGCCATATATTGAAGCCCGCGCTTCACGCCCTGCTCTGCCATGGCGGGATGCACACCGCGCGAGAATCGGAACGATGCTTCCGAGGGCAGGTTATGCTGTTGCGCTGTCTTGCGGATGTTCATCGGGTTCCACGCCGCGCCTTCGAGCAAAACTGCCCGCGTCTTTTCGGTGACTTCTGACTCCGCTCCACCCATCACGCCAGCCAACCCAAGCGATCCGATTTCATCACAGACGAGAACATTCGTGGAAGTGAGAGACCGTTCAGTGCCGTCGAGGGTTGTCAATTTCTCTCCATCCTTCGCGGCGCGGGTGATGATTTTGACTTTCCTTTCGTGGAGCGGGATGTCATCCCGCCCTTTTGGCGAGTTACCAACCCGTCCCACGAGCACATCGTAATCGAAGGCGTGCAGGGGCTGACCGAGATCAAGCATGGCGTAGTTGGTCGCGTCCACAATGTTGTTGATCGGGCGCATCCCCGCCAGCCGCAACCGCCGCTGAATGTGATACGGACTGGACTTGATTTCGATATCGCGGATCAAGCCAGCCACGAAACGCGGATTCAGTTCGGACTCGGTGATTTCGATGGAGATTAGATTTTCGACCGACTCGCCACTGGTCTTGAATTTGACCACTGGTTTCTTCAATTCCCGTCCCGTCAATGCGGCAAGTTCACGCGCGATGCCAAGCACGCTGGCGTTGCGTGCCATGTTCGGCACGATGGAAATATCCAGCACGGCGTCGCCCATGTAATCGGCGAGCGGCATTCCCACAGGGGCATCGTCATCGAGCAGAATGATGCCCTCGTGCTCTTCGGAGATGCCAAGTTCCTTCTCCGAACACACCATCGAATACGACTCTACGCCTCGAATTTTCGTCCGCTTGAGGGTCATCAACTGCAAACCTTCGGCGTGGCCGTCGTAGAGAGTCGTCCCTTCCTTGGCAAACGCGGCTTTGATCGGCTTGGCGAGTTTGCCCGTCCCTTTCAAATGAAAGATATTCGGCGCGCCCGTCAGTACAGTCTGATTTTCCTTGCCATCGAATAAATCGAGCAAGGTCAACCTGTCCGCGTTAGGGTGCGGCATCACCTCACGGATCTCCGCCACGACGAGTTTTTCGCGATCCCATTCGATGCCGCCGGTCTTGAACTCGTGCTTGTCACCTTCCTTATACACAGGCATCGGCAGACCTGCATACTTGATCTCATCCACTTCGAGCCCGGCGAGGGTCAACTTGCGGGCGATGTCTTCGACGGAGAGACCGTCAAGATCGATGTAATCTTTGAGCCATGAAATGGGTATTTTCATAAAATATCCTTATGTGGGCAACTCGTTGGTTGAGAGTGGCGTTGGTGTTCGCGCCACGTATCGAAACCAACAGTTATTAAATATCTCTGGTAACAAAATCACTCTTCTTGGCTGGTGGTTTCGATACGCCCTGCGCTCCGCTTCGGGCTACTCAACCACCGATTTTCCTAGAATTGTTCCAAAAACCGGATGTCGTTGCCCCAGAAATAACGGATGTCGTCGATCTTGTAGCGCAGCATCAACTGGCGTTCGGGTCCCATGCCCCAGGCAAAGCCGGAATAGCGCGCGGGATTGTACCCGCCGTTTTGCAAAACGACAGGATGCACCATGCCGCAGCCCAAAATCTCCAGCCAGCCCGAGTTTTTACAAACGCCGCATCCTTTGCCGCCGCACACGAAACATTCCACATCCATCTCGGCGGAGGGTTCCGTGAATGGAAAATACGACGCGCGGAAGCGTGTGCGCGCGTTTTGACCAAACATTCGCCGCGCAAAATCGCTCAACGTGCCCTTCAGATCGGCAAGTGTGACATGTTCGCCGACGACGAGTCCCTCCACTTGGTTGAATTGAATCTCGGAGCGCGCAGTGATCTGCTCGTAGCGGAAACACATTCCGGGAAGCGCGATGCGGATCGGCGGCGGATTCTCCGGGTTCATTTTCACGTACTCGCGCATCGCGTGGATTTGTCCCGGTGAAGTATGTGTCCGCAGCAAGATTGGGTCCTCGCCGCGCCCCTCTGCCTGCACAAAAAATGTATCCTGCATTTCGCGCGCGGGATGGTTCGGTGGGAAGTTAAGCAATTGAAAGTTGTACTCATCCGTCTCCACTTCGCGCGACGTATACACTTGAAAACCCATGTCCGCGAGAATCGTCAGCACGCGGCGCAATTGCTGCATGGATGGGTGCAGACGCCCAACGTGGATTCCGCGTCCGGGGAGTGTGACGTCGAGCGCGTCCTCCTCGAGCGATTTCGCCAGCATTGCCTCTTTCACCGCCCGGCCTCGCTCCTCCAAGGCGGACTCGAGCGCCACCTTCACGCGGTTCGCCGCCTGCCCCACAGCCGGACGTTCCACCTTTGAGAGTTTCCCCAACTCCGAGAAGACCATCATCAACGGTGAACTGCGCCCTACATTCGCCACGCGCCATGCATCCAGTGCAGCTTGATCCGTGACGGATTGCAGCGACTCCAACGCTGCTTTTTCGATTTCGTTCAGTTTATCAAGCATATGACCTCATCATTTTTTACCACGAAGTACACCAAGGAAATCCGTTCCGCCTTCAGGCAGCTAAACCTTCGTGGCCTTTGTGTCCTTTGTGGTTAATTAAAAAATCCCGTCCATACAATGGGACGGGAGGGATGTTTCCCGCGGTACCACCCAGATTTCCCGCGCATTCGCCATTTAAGGCTCGCGGGACTCTTTGTGCCGACATTCATCAGCCTCTCCGCTAACGTGGAGAATACGGTTCGCACTACTCTGTAGAGCGGGATACTATCTCGCTCTACGTTCACGCGAACGGCTCAAGAGGGAACTTCGATTGGTTTCGGTTGAGCGCGGGTTTCAGCCTGTGCCAGCGCCTCTCTAACAACCTCCGCCAATGTACTTTCCTCTTTCCTCGCCTGTTTTGGGGTCGCCTGTTAAACGTATTATCTGCGAAAACGGGGCAATGTCAAGGCTTGGGCGACAATTCCGCCAATTTTTATCCGAAATGTGACAACAGGCAGGACGAATTAAGCCATTCATAACTAACGGGAGCACCATACAAGAGATACACTCTCAATGGACAACTCCAGGTGCAAACCTGTTCCTCAAGGAGCAAGAATGAACAAACAAGTCATCATGATCGACGGCAATGAAGCCACCGCCTCCGTGGCGCACCGCCTTAGCGAAGTGATCGCGATCTACCCAATCACCCCATCCTCCGGCATGGGCGAATTCGCCGACGAATGGTCGTCAAAGGGCAGACCTAATCTGTGGGGCACCGTCCCACTTGTGATAGAGATGCAATCCGAAGGCGGCGCGGCAGGCACAGTACATGGCGCATTGCAGACCGGCGCCCTCACCACCACCTTCACCGCCTCGCAGGGACTCCTGCTGATGATCCCCAACATGTATAAGATTGCAGGCGAACTCACCAGCGCAGTCTTCCACGTGGCAGCACGCGCCATCGCGGCGCACGCCCTCTCCATTTATGGCGACCACCAGGATGTGATGGCTGTCCGCCAGACGGGTTGGGCTCTGCTCTCCTCCGGTTCGGTGCAGGAGGCGCATGATTTCGCCGCCATCGCACAGATGGCAACGTTTAAGGCGCGCGTGCCATTCCTTCATTTTTTCGACGGGTTCCGAACCTCGCATGAAGTCAACAAGATCTTCCAACTTTCGGACGACGAACTGCGGTCTCTCATCGATAACGACCTGATCCGTGAACACCGGGCGCGCGCCCTCAACCCGAACAAGCCCGTCCTGCGCGGGTCTGCGCAGAATCCGGACGTCTACTTCCAGATGCGCGAAGCGGTAAACCCCTACTACACCGCGGTCCCCGGCATCGCGCAGGCAGCCATGGAAAAATTTGCCAAAGTCACCGGGCGGCATTACAAACTGTTCGATTACTTCGGTCACCCCGAAGCAGAACGCGTGGTCGTGATCATGGGCTCCGGCGGTGAGACAGCGGTGGAGACCGTCAAATATCTCGTTGCAAAAGGCGAAAAAGTAGGCGCGGTACTGGTGAGACTATACCGCCCATTCTCATTGGAACATTTCATCAAAGCGCTGCCAAAAAGCGTGAAGTCCATTGCCGTGCTCGACCGCACCAAGGAACCGGGTGCTTCCGGCGAACCGCTTTATCTGGATGTAGTCAACGCGCTGGTCGAAGGCAACCGCCCCGGCATCAAAACCATCGGCGGGCGCTACGGTTTGTCCTCCAAAGAGTTCACGCCAGGCATGGTAAAAGCCGTGCTGGATGAATTGAATAAAACCGCACCCAAGACTCACTTTACCGTCGGCATCAACGATGATGTATCGCACACCAGTTTGAATGTGGACCCAACCTTCATCATCGAACCCGAAGGTGTTGTGAGTTGTGTATTCTTCGGTCTTGGCGCGGATGGCACCGTAGGCGCAAACAAGAACTCGATCAAGATCATCGGTGAAGAGACCGATAACTTTGCGCAGGGTTATTTCTATTACGACTCGAAGAAATCGGGCACGGTGACCATGTCTCACTTGAGGTTTGGTCCGCAGCCCATCCGTGCGCCGTATCTCATCGAATTGAACCAGGCAAACTTCGTCGCCTGTCACCAGTTCTCGTTCCTCGAACGCGTGGACATGCTTAAATACGCAAAGACGGGCGGCACCTTCCTACTCAACAGCCTGTACGGACCTGATGAAGTGTGGGATCACCTCCCCGTTGAAGTGCAGAAGGACATCCTCGAGAAGAAACTCAAGTTCTATGTGATCAATGGCTACGAAGTCGCTGAAAAGACCGGCATGGGTGGGCGCATGAACACCATCATGCAGACCGCCTTCTTTGCCATCAGCGGCATCCTACCGCGCGACGCGGCGATCGCCGAGATCAAGAAAGCCATCGAGAAGACATACGGAAAACGCGGCGAAGCCGTGGTGAAGAGAAATTTCGAGGCGGTGGACAGCACTCTTGAGAATCTGTGTGAGGTCAAAGTCCCGGTTGGGATCACGTCAAAGATGACGCGCCGGCTTCCGGTCCCGAAAGAGGCGCCGGAATTCGTCCAGAACGTGCTTGGGGAAATTATCGGCTTCAAAGGCGATGATATCCCGGTCTCCGCGTTCCCCGTTGATGGCACATTCCCGACCGGCACCACGCAATGGGAGAAGCGCAACATCGCTCTCGAAATCCCTGTATGGGACGAGAAGTTATGCATCCAATGCGGTAAGTGTGTAATCGTCTGCCCGCATGCGGTTATACGGCATAAGGTGTACAGCGACGTTGCGCTGGCAGGCGCGCCGGAGACCTTCAAACACGTGCCGTCGAAATTCAAGGAATTTTCGGCAGGCTATGCCTACACGGTGCAGGTGGCACCCGAGGACTGCACAGGCTGTACGTTGTGCATAGAGGCATGCCCTGTGAAAGATAAAACACAGGTGGGTCGCCGC
>DATKAU010000086.1:0-13436 GCA_035514655.1 Anaerolineales bacterium | reverse complement strand
CCCGGTTGAAGAGGTGGGGAAAAACGAGAAAGGCATCCGCTTCGCCCTGAGAGTTGTATACGGGTATGATGCGACTCTGAATCTGTGTCATGCGTACCTGCCTGATTATTGCCTGGTGATTGAAAAAATCACCGAACGAGTTCACTCCACGTCATTATACGTCCAATAGCGGTTCACGAAGAAATTCCAAAGCATGACAAGCGCGATGGCAAGAGCGAGGGTGGCATTCTTTGCGATTGTTTCCGGTGAAAACGAGGACAGCACCTCCGTACTTCTTACAATGGTTTCCATTGGCGGCTCGACAAAGTGGAGGATCGGCACACGAATGGCGATACCTGCGGCGTTTACGATGAAAAACATGCCCAACTGGTGGAGGATGTGCCGCGAACGCGACTCTGGGTATGTCCAGTAGCGGTTTCCGGTGAAGTTGTTGATCACCGCGCAGATGAACGAAATCGTCCCGGCGAATACAAGCCTCATCGAAAAGGCGCGCGTCAGCAGGTTCATGACACCGAAATCAATCATCGAACCCAGCGCCCCGACAGCCGCAAACTTCAGGAAGCGACTTCGTTCCTTTGATTCGTTCAATGCTATCCAAGCCCCAATTTCGATTTGAAGTATGGTATGGTCAACTCGATACCGCGCTCGAGATGGATTTTCGGTTCCCAGCCCAGAATTGTGCGGGCGCGGGTGATATCCGGGCGGCGCTGCTGCGGATCGCGGACACTGCGCGCGTCCTTCACGAAGGTAATGCCCGCCTTGTTGCCCACCATCCTGTTGATGGTTTCGGCAAAATCGAGCAGACTCATCTCATGCTGGTTGCCGATGTTCACCGGCAGGTGTTCATTGGAATACAGAAGTTTCACGATGCCTTCGATCAGATCGTCCACGTAGCAAAACGAGCGGGTCTGACCTCCATCGCCGTATACGGTCAGCTGTTGACCGAGCAATGCCTGTTTCAACAGGTTCGGGAGGGCGCGCCCATCCTCCAGATCCATGCGCGGACCGTAGGTGTTGAAGATACGGACGATGCGTGTGTCCACTCCATGTGTGCGGTGGTATGCCATGGTGATCGATTCGGCAAAGCGTTTTGCCTCATCGTACACGGCGCGAGGACCTGCTGGGTCGACGTTACCCGTGTAATCCTCCGATTGTGGATGCACCTGCGGGTCGCCGTAAATTTCACTTGTGGAGGCGAGCAGGAATTTTGCGTCTTGTACCCGTGCCACGCCGAGGCAGTTGTGTGTTCCCAGCGCACCGGCTTTCATGGTCTGTATCGGAAGATTGAAATATCCAGAGGGTGATAGGGGGTTGGGGCTGGCAGGTGAGGCGAAATGCAGGACCGCATCCACTTTGCCTTGCACAAAAATGTAATTCGAGACATCGTGCTTCTGGAATGAAAACTTTTCATTCCCCATCAGGTGGGCGATGTTTTGAGGATTGCCGGTGATGAAATTGTCCAGCCCAATGACTTCGTGCCCTTCGGCGAGGAGCCTGTCGCACAGGTGGGAACCGAGAAAACCCGCGGCTCCAGTGATCAAAATTTTCATGAAGAAATCTCGCTTTTCTTTACAGCCCGCTCTTTGAGAGGCTGTAGATTTTATCTCCAGTCGATCCGTGTGACGAGACCGTCGCCCGTCACCTGAAACGCCTGACCGTTCCCGCTGTCCAACAGCCACAGGTTTCCCTGATAGACGACGGCAAGAAAATAACCCGCTTGCCCCTCGATCACGCTCGGAGCCCACGCGGGTGTCTGTGGTTCGAGACCCGGCGCGTCATTCGCCGGGAAGATTGTCCGCCGGTTCGACCCATCCCTGTCCATCACCACGAGGCGGTACCGGCTGGTCTCGCTTTGTTCCGGAAAGATCGCCTGCAGGTAGGCGATCTGGTATTGCCGTTCCCTTGAACTGGGTTGTAACGGCGAGGAGCTGGGGTAGGCAAACATGCCTGTTTGACCGGCAATTTCAACTCCTGCGTTGTTTTCGAACGAAGCCGCGTACAGGTCGAAGAACGGCGAGTCCTCCTCACCTACCAGACTCGGCGGCGGCGCATGGGCTACATAGTATAGAGTCTTTCCATCTGCACCCCAGGTGATCTCAGGGAGCCATGCCCAATCGCTATGTGTGTTGAGAGGGACGATATCAATCAATGGTCTCAGGTTTCTTCCGTCGAGGTCGACCAGCCCAATTCCATCCGGACGCGCGTAGGCGAGCCTGCCGTCCGGCGCGAAGGCAAATGTCATGCCCCACCAGCCATACACGCCCCCGCTGCCGGCGTCGAGAATTCTGCGCTTTTCACCGGTGGAAATGCTGTATCTGTGTAGATCGTTGTTTGCCTGCCAGCCTGGTGCGGTGGCACGCGGTTCAACGGTAGAGTAGGCAAAAGAGCCGGTGTTCGGAATCCAATCGGCAAAATGGACAACATTCGATATGCCGGTGCTGAAAGGTCTCCCCCCATTTGTGCGAACAGCCCATATAGTGTTGATCTCCTGGCTCGCCGGTCTGCTCGATTTTCGCGTGAAGATTAGATAATCTCCGCGCGGAGAGAGTTCGAAGATGCGGCCATCGAGATCACCAAAGGTGACTATGGGGATTCGGTTTGCTGTGGAGGCATCCATGAGCCAGGCGTTCCCGCCTGCAAGATATACCAGTTTGCCGGGAATCGGCAGTGGGGCAAAAGAGGCTTGCGCCCCAATCATCACCACCTCGGGCAGTGATTCCTCCAGAATGACAGTCTTAACGATGGATTTGCTGATTTCGTTTCCGTCTTCAAGGACGCGCCGGAACGTAATCTCTTGCAAGCCGTTGACTCCCGCCTGTACCAGCCTTGTTTCGCCCTCGGGAAGAGACTCATTCCGCACAGCCTGCTTCTCGAAGGGGATGATCTGTTCTTCCGTTTCGAAGATCTCCTCGACGCGAATCACTTCCACCGAGTCGCCCTCGTTCAAAACCGTATATTGCGGAGGTTCAATGCGGTCCAGGTTCCCAGTTGAGATGCCTGCCGATTGAAACGCCTGGCTGACTGTGCTTCCAGCGGGTAGGGTGACCTGTCTCGACGCGCCGTCAGCTGTGATCGTAATCGTCACATCGGCGCGGGAGAGTTGGGGGGAGCGGCAGGCTGTCAGCCAAAGTGACGCGCAGAGTACGATGATCAAGCTGAGGTGTGGAAGGATGCGGTTCATGGTATCCGGTGCGGTGGATTTCCGTTGTATAATCCCTGCGCTATCGGATGCGTCCAGTAAGAGTCATGACACCGGCGGCGATGTTAATCGTCTCGATGCGTAAGCCCGTGGCGACGGGACCGAACGAGCCTGTGAAGGCTTCCTCGATAAAAAGTGTGACAGCCTCGTTGATGCCTTCGGGTGCCGGAAAGGGACCAAAATCGGCGGATTCCACCTCAATTTTCGGTTTGCCAAGTTCGTCGATGCCGACGTTGAGGATGATGCCGATGTTGGCTGAGAACATGCCCTGGCGGGTCTTGCCATAGATCTTCATTTGCCCGTCGCGCAGATAGACCTGCGGCTCGTTAAAGAATGGCTCCTGGTTATCCTGCTGAAGGGTCGGATCGGTCTGCATTTGGAGCGCGAGATAGGATGTGATCTGCGTCTCGGTGATCGTGATGGTAACGATACCAGTTTGCACGCCGCTCTCAATCGATTTGATGATGCCGTCACGCAGACTCTGAGCGGCTTCGGTGGAAACCGGAATCGGCTCGAGATTGGAATAATCGGGACCGCCGACAAAAATGGTGCAGGCAAGCGTTGCAAATAAAACGATGAGCAGGTAAAAACGAACAGAAAATTTATTTTTCTTTATCATTACACATTAAATCCGGAGCAATTATAGCATGGGCGATCAAAGCACCTCACCCGCACAACATTCCGAAATCGAATTGTCACTTTCAGCGCAGATGGAGGCGTTGTTATTCGTTTCGGGAGAGCCGGTTGCGATCGCGCAATTGGCAGCCGCCCTGGATGTGGCTCCCTCGGTGATCGAACGCGGACTCAACGAGTTGGACGCGTCCCTCTCCAGCCGAGGCTTGCGCCTGCAGCGCCATGCCGGGCGCGTGCAATTGACCACCGCGCCGCAGCTTGCGGAACTCGTGGAGCACTTCCTGGGGCTCGAGGCGACGACTCATCTGAGCCGCGCCGCGCTAGAAACGCTGGCGATCATCGCATATCAACAGCCCGTCACACGCCCGCAGATCGACTCGATCCGCGGTGTGAACAGCGACAGTATGTTGAAAAGCCTGTCGCACAAGAACCTGATCCTCGAATCGGGTCGCGCCGATGGACCGGGACGGCCGATCCTTTATTCCACCACTCCGGAATTTTTACAGCACTTCGGCTTGAATTCGATTTTGGAAATGCCCCCGCTTGCGCAGGTGGAAGCCGAGGGTGAAAATCATGACGAAATGCTCAAGGGATGACAGCGCACCGGGGTTGCAATTCATTCCACATTAATCCCCCGCCGATTTCTCTTAATCTCTCCTCTCCTTTTCTTTTTCATTAAACGCTCCTCCTTCGCGGCCTTTGTGGGTCTGGTCTTTTTTCGCGGTTTGGGCTTGACCGCCGCCCTGCGCGCCAGTTCGACAAATCGATGAAGTGCCTCTTCGCGGTTTTGCTCCTGTGTGCGGAACTGTTTCGCCTCGATCTGGATGATTCCTTCACTGGTTGCGCGCCTGCCAACAAGACGGATTAACCTGTACTTCACATCCTCCGGCAGTGATGACGCGCGGACATCGAACCGCAACTGCACGGCTGTCGCGACTTTATTGACATTTTGTCCGCCTGGTCCCGACGCGCGGACAAAGTCGAAATGTAATTCACTCTCTTTAATTTTGATCGTTTGTGTTATTTCGATCATAATAAACGCCCCTCTCTTTTCAGGAGAGGGGCAGGGGTGACATCGGGAAGGCTTAGAACATCAATGCGTTCACCTTGTCAATCATTTCAGGAGAAGGCCTGAGGTCAACATCGGTAAGGCGATTGAGGGGTGCATCCACCAGGTTGTAGGTTTCAGAGAGGGCGGGCTTGCCGGTGGAGACGTAAATCAAGCCGGTCGTGAGCCAATTGTTTCGCTGCGCCTCTTCGAGCGCGCGCAGTGCCTCGAAGCGGTTGGTGGGATCGTATCCCTTCTCGAGGTTCTTGAGGATAATCATCGATCCGTCGTGCATGGCAACTTCGCGGATCTCACCTTCCGCCATTTCGCGTTCAAGCACGATCTCGTTGCGGGGGGCGATATAGGTGATGTCGTGCAGAGGCTCCTCGTGATCCTTGCCCCAGGCGTACGAGTGAAACGCGTTCTCCTGGTTATTGAAGGTGACGCACGGGCTGATGATATCGAGCACGGCAATGCCTTTGTGGGCAAACGCTGCCTTGAGCAATTCCTTTACCTGCTTGGCGTTGCCGGCAAATGAGCGCGCAATGAATGTGGCATTTGAGATCAATGCCTCCATGCAGATGTCAACAGGCATGTAAGGGTTGGTACCCTGCTTCTTGAGTTCGAGTCCGCGCTCAGCGGTGGCGGAGAACTGGCCCTTGGTGAGTCCATAAACACCGTTGTTCTCGACGATGTATACCATGTTTAGATTGCGGCGCATTACATGCTTGAACTGTCCCATGCCGATGCTCGCCGTGTCTCCGTCGCCGGAAACGCCTACGCCTTTCAAAGAGTGGTCGCCGAACAACGCGCCGGTGGCAATCGAGGGCATCCGCCCGTGCAGGCTGTTGAACCCGAATGAGCGGTTCATGAAATACGTCGGGCTTTTGCTCGAACAGCCGATGCCGCTGAATTTGATCACATTTTCGGGGAGGACACTCATCTCGTACATCGCGGCGATGATCTGGTTCGAGATCGAGTTGTGTCCGCAGCCCTGACACAGTGTAGTGGGGTTGCCGCGGTAATCGTTTTTCGTGAGGCCCACAGCATTGACATTTGCAGGCGCGCCCGCCATCGGAAGTGCAGACATTATTTGACTCCTTTGCGTCCGTTATTTGGAACGGTTTTCTTTGCAGATGATTTCCTGGCCGGTTTGACCGAATTGCCATTTTTCGTATCCGCCGATTTTGCCAGAATCCCCTCCCGGATCCATTTTGCCGATGCGGGCAGCCCATCGCCATACGCGACAGAGATCAGCTTTGTGGCGGATTCGGGATTCGCAAGGCTGAGCAACTGGTGTAATTGACCGTCCCGGTTCATTTCCACAACATAAATTAGATCGTGGTCGCTGACGAATTCATCCACCTCAGGAGTGAACGGATAGGCACGGACGCGCAGGAAATTGGTCTCCATGTCGTGATCCTGCCTGAGCTGGTCGCGGGCTTCGTTGATCGCAGATTCCGTCGAGCCGTAGGCAATGATACCGATTTTGGCGCCTTTTGTTCCATGGAACACAGGCTTGGGAAGGTATTGTTTCGCGCTCTCGTACTTCTTCTTCAACCGTTCCATGTTGCGCTGGAACGTACCCGAATCCTCGGTATATTTTGCGTATTCGTCGTGCCCGGTACCGCGTGTGAAATATGCGCTCATCGGGTGCTTGTTGCCGGGGAGTGTGCGGTATGGAACGCCGTCCCCGTCCTTGTCGAGGTATCGGCCCCAATTGCCTTTGATCTCCTCGAGATCCTTTTCCCAAAGCACCTTGCCGCGGTCCATGGGGGTCTTCGGATAGGCAAACGGCTTGCTCATCCATTGGTTCATGCCCATATCCAAATCGGACAGGACAAACACTGGAGCCTGCATGCGTTCGGCGATATCGAATGCCTGCCAGCCGAAATCGAAACATTCGTTGATGTCCCCAGGGAGAAGGACGATGCTGTCACTGTCACCGTGCCCCATGCCGATAACAAAGGACAGGTCTGCTTGTGAGGTGCGTGTGGGCAGGCCAGTGCTGGGTCCGATTCGTTGCACATCCCAGATCACCACCGGCACCTCAGCATAATAAGCGAGACCGGCAAATTCGGTCATCAGGCTCAAACCGGGACCGGACGTTGAAGTCATCGAGCGGAGTCCGCTCCAGCCGGCACCGATCGCCATCCCGATGGCAGCGAGTTCATCTTCCGCTTGAACCACGGCATAGGTGTGTTTTCCATCTTCACGCTTGCGGAGCATGGGGAAATAATCGTTGATAGCTTCAGCGAGGGAGGAGGCAGGGGTGATCGGATACCACGCCACGAATTGCGCACCTCCAAAGATCGAACCGATGGCTGCCGCGGTGTTCCCGTCTGCCATGATCATGCCCTCGGTCTTGTCCATGGACTCGAGCTGGAAGGGGTCTTTCTTCTCGAGGTTCGCCTTTGCCCATTCCGCACCGGCTCTGACCGCGTTGTAGTTCATATCGATCGGCTTTTGCTTGCCTTTGAAGTGGAAATTCAAAGCTGCGTGAATCTTGTCGATATCGATGCCAATCATCTGTGCCAGCACGCCCACGTAGACCATGTTGCCCACGAGGTCGCGGAAATCGGTGGGAACGTTGGGATCTTTTTTCACGAGTTCCTTGATCGGCATGGGGTAGATGGCGATATCGGCGCGGGTGATGGGTAGTTTGATATCGTCGGCGTAGTAAAACGCCCCGCCCGGCGCGACAGAAGCAAGGTCACGCGTGAACGAATCGGGATTGATGCCGATTACGATGTCCTGCTCGTCGCGCCTGCCGAGATAACCATCCTTGCTCGCGCGGATCGAGTACCAGGTGGGCAACCCCTGAATGTTAGAAGGGAAGAGGTTCTTCCCCGAAACCGGTATGCCCATCTTGAAGATTGCACGCAGGATCGTGTTGTTGGCGGTCGAACTGCCGGATCCGTTTTTTGTGCCTACGATGATCGAAAAATCGTTTACCACTTTGTTCATAGGTTCCTCCTTTGTTACGGTCTGTGATACAAAAGGTCGGTGTGAGCCACAAGGGCATCATGCCCGGCCTTGAAATTTCCGTTGCAAATCGACTCAACCATTGCCTGGTGAAACCCCCAGACTTCCTGCAAGTATTCATAACCGCCTGCAAACACATTCAACCCGACTGCTTCATAGGCGTCCCAATAGGCTTCGAGGATCCCGGTTACAAATGGGTTCTCGAGGCGGCTGTAGATCAGTAAATGAAGGGTGCGATGTTCTTCGTGTGGTACTTGAATTGGTGTGCGCCGCAGTTTTTCCCATGCACGCGCAATAATTTCCTGCAATTCCGCCCTGTCTTTGGGGGTTAGTAATTTCACCGCTTCATACCAGAAGGCGGCTTCCACGTGATTCCTCAACTCGGAATATTTTCGGAAGTGTTGATCATCGAGCGCCAGTGCGTACCCGAGACTCTGGCGGATCGCAGGAGCGAAGGAAAACGCCCGGCGACGCGTCCCACCCCGCCCGGGCTTGACTTCGACGAACCCGAGCGCGCGCGCCACCTCAAGCTGCTCGCGCAGCGATGCGACACTGACTCCAAGTTGCTGGCTTAGTTCATTCAGAGTGGGGAGGCCATTCTCAGCCTCTTCATGAGAGGCGAGGTGCCGAAGAAATCCCGAAATTTGCGGTCGCACGCGTTCTCTGATTATCATATGATTGATCCGATTAATCGGATTATACGATAGTCAGATCCTACTGTCAAGACTACGGAGTATCTGTTGGCGGTGGCGGTGGGGGGTCGGTCGGTGGTGGAGGTGCCGGCGTATCTGTGCAGAAGCAGGGCTCCTCGGTCGGTGGTTGGTTAGTTGGCGACGGTGGTTGCGATGTAGGCGTGTCGGGGATGACCGGAATGGGTGTATTCGTCGGTCTGGGAGGCACCGAAGTTGGTTGAATTGGAGCGCGAGTAGGTGTTCGTGTAAAAAAAACCCGGGTTCTGGTCGCGGTGGCGGTGGGTGTAGGTGTGGAGGTGAAGGTAGCAGTATTTGTTGGTGTAAAGCTTGGGGTAATCGTTTCCGTCGGTATGTATTGTGCGAAGGCTTGAGCGGTGAGTGCAGCTGCCGTGTTCAAATCGGAAAACGCCCGGTTCACCAAATCCCCCGGAGCCACAGCGATGGGTTCCTGGACGCTTGAATCAGACAACGCCACCGCCGATGTCGCGCAGAACATTCCAAAACCGAGAATGCCCGCCGCGAATATCCAGAGCAATCCGGCATAATCGCGGGGGCGTTCGGCTGTAGCGAGGCTTTCGTTTAGATAGTTTGCCATGTTTCTGAGTCGATGCCCGAGCCTTGCTGCGGGCATCTCCAAAATTATCTCACGAGTTTGGCGAAACTACCATGCCTGTTATTTCGCAAATTCTTTGAGCAGGCGCGCCATATGCCTTGCGTGCTTGAGATACAGATCGAGGCGGATGTTCTCATTCGGAGCGTGGGCGCGGGAGTCCGGGTAACCCAATCCCGCTGTTGCCACGGACAACCCGAGATCATGGACAAACGGATAGTTTGGGCCGGAGCCTCCGATCATCGGGACGATTTCCATCGGGAATTCATAGACCTCCTCCGAAGTTTTAACTACGGTTCTTACGAAGGGATCGTCTGGATCTGTCCGAGCGGCGGGTTCGCCCCCGAGAAAATTGATCTGCACATCCTCGAAGCCTTGCGCGTCGAGGTGGGTGCGGAGTTTGCGGACGATATCCTCGGGTTTTTGATTTGGAACGAGTCGGAAATCCACCTTGGCGGAGGCTTTCGCCGGAAGTACGGTTTTCGAGCCGGGACCCTGGTACCCGCTGGTCAGACCGCAAATTGTGCAGGTCGGAACGAATACCTCCTCCATTTTCAGATCGGTGCCGCCGGTTAAACCCTTGATATATTTTTTTACACCGAATCGCTGTCTGTATTCATCTTCCACATCGGGAAGCGCGTCCATTAACTTCCGGTCACGTGCCGAGGGCTGAACTGCATCATCATAGAATCCGGGGATCATGATTTTCTCGTCGGGTCCCTTTAGCGCGGATAATGCCCAAACAAGCCTCCAGGCAGCATTTTCCATAATCGAGCCGCCCAGCCCTGAATGCACGTCGGTGCTCAAGCATTCCACCGAAAGTTCCACATAACAGATACCGCGCAAGCCGAGGTATTGCATTGGCACATCGCGGTGATCCACGCCGCCGAACTCCCAGATGCAAGCGTCGGCTTTCAGTTTTTCCTTGTTTTTCACGATGAAATCATGCAGATGGACGCTCGACGTTTCCTCCTCGCCTTCGATGATGAACTTGACATTGCACGGAAGATCGCCATCCGCTTCGAGAAGGGCGTCGATCGCAAACAGGCGCGAAGTGATATGAGACTTGTCGTCGCTAACGCCTCTGCCGTAGAGTTTTCCCTCGCGCAGAGACGGCTCAAATGGCGGCGTTTCCCAAAGCTCGAGCGGTTCCGGAGGCTGAACATCGTAATGGTTATAGAAGATCAGGGTCTTGTCTGATTTTCCCTTTCGTTCCCCAAACACAACCGGCGCCCCTTCGGTCTCCATGACCTCTGCGGAGAAACCGCGCGCGCGGAGCAAGTCTGCCACCATCGCGGCACACTCCTTCAAGCCGATCCCCTGGGCGCTGATGCTCGGCTGCGCTACAAGCTTCGATAGTTCCGCAATGCTTTTGTCCATGTTCTTTTCGAGATAGGAATCTATTTTGCTGAAGTCGGACATGTCAATCTCCTTTTTGCTGGTGTATTGTGCTGGCTCAACTTCGCGTTGGTATTTCATTTCATAAATTGTGCAATCCAATCAACCGAGTATCTACCGGCGTATGCAAACAGGGTCATCTTAATCATCTGCCCAATCCACACAAAAAACAAAAACGTTTTCAACGGCATTTTGGCAATGCCTGCAGCGATCCCCGCAGCGTCAAAAAATGGATTGGGAATTGCCGACAAGACCATAATTGCCCAGCCACCGTATTTATCCACCCAGGGTTTTAATCGTTGAAAAGCCTGGGTATTTTCGACCACGGCTTGCCCGCTGAACCCGGCAAGATAACCAGAGAGTTCTCCTATTGCACCGCCACTACCCGCGGAAATACCGATAATGATCGGATTGAAAATTTTTATGGCTCCCATTCCGTACACAAGCGCTGCCCCTGGTGCGGGAATTAAGATAGTTGCATTTGCGAGCAGGGCAACTACAAAAATCCCGGGATAGCCGTACTCCCTGAACTCTTCAATGCGGCTTTGAAGTGTGTATATGTAGATTGTGATTCCGACGACAACCAACAGAGCCAGAATTCGCAATAAGTTGGTCTGGAGGGATGATCCTTTTGACCTATTCAGGGTTTGTGCTGTTGCTGCCGAAGAACTGGACGCTTCGACACGCTCAGCGCGGTGGGCTGAAGATTTCGCCTGGCTTTTTGTGGGGATGACGCGTGAAGACCGCGCAGAAGTTTTTGTCTGCGTTGTCTTTGTTTTAT
Organism: Anaerolineales bacterium; assembly: GCA_035514655.1. Classification (GTDB taxonomy): domain Bacteria; phylum Chloroflexota; class Anaerolineae; order Anaerolineales; family Villigracilaceae; genus Defluviilinea. Next base: position 2,090 of record DATKAU010000086.1, on the reverse strand, counting down.
TTGATGAAACTTTACTATTCGCTTTCTTCGATGGTGACACTGATGATCTTCACAGCCGGGGCGGATCGATTATTCGGGTCGCGCGGCGGGATGGACATGAGTACGTCCAAGCCTTCGACCACCTGTCCAAAGACACTATGCTTGTTGTCCAAATGCGGGGTGGGGATGTGGGTGATGAAAAACTGAGAGCCATTGGTGCCGGGACCTGCGTTAGCCATGGAGAGGACGCCCTGTCGGTCGTGTTTCAGGCTCGGATGAAATTCATCTGAAAATTTGTAGCCGGGTCCTCCTGAGCCGGTGCCGGTGGGATCGCCTCCCTGCGCCATAAAGTTTGCAATAACACGATGGAAAATGACGCCATCATAATATCCCTCGCGGGAGAGGAAAACGAAATTGTTGACCGTCTTGGGGGTTTTATCGGCAAACAACTCGATAACCATCGTGCCTTTGTCGGTTTCCATGCGTGCCTTGTATTTCTTCTTGGGGTCAATCTGCATTGTGGGCGGGGCGGACCATTGTTTTGCCATTTAATCTCCTTGTGCGTATGTTAGTTCAGCAGGCTTTCGATGTGCGCAACGACCATGTTGAGGGCGGCGGTGTTGAACCCACCTTCGGGAATGATGACGTCCGCGTAACGCTTCGACGGTTCGACAAATTCCAGGTGCATCGGACGCACCGTGGTTTGATACTGTTTGATCACCGATTCGGTGGTGCGGCCGCGCTCGGAAAGATCTCGTTCGAGACGTCGGATGAAGCGCAGGTCGGCGTCGGTGTCCACGTAAATTTTGATATCAAACATCTTTCGCAGGGCGGCTTCGGTGAAGATCAAGATCCCCTCCACGAGGATCACCTTATGAGGCTGGACTGTGAAGGTTTTACCGGTGCGCCTGTCGGTGGAGAAATCGTAGATCGGCACCTCCACAGGTATCCCGTCGCGCAGGGAGGCGATGTGCTGAATCAAGAGGCCTGTCTCGAGGGAGTTGGGGTGATCGAAATTAATCGCTGCGCGCTGGAGCGGGGGGAGTCCGCTTAAATCCTTGTAGTAGGAATCGTGCTGGAGGAATGCAATGCGCTCCGGTCCGACCCGCTGGAGGATCTGTTGTGCGACGGTTGTTTTTCCGGATCCAGAACCACCTGCGATGCCAATGACCAGGGAGCCTGCATGAGTCATGCCTCGATTATACGTGCAGAGGCGGGGTAAGTCTAGAAACACCCGCGATGGACTTGCTGGATATCCGCTCCGCAATATGGTTTGTCGATGGCGATCAGACTCAGCCTGAAAAAATCTGCCAAATAACTTTTCATGCCGTTATAATCACCGGCGATGAATATCCAGGCTTATTTAAACCGGATTGAGTATCCGCATCGTGCGGCTCCTGATTTAATTACACTGCAGGGATTGCACCTTGCGCACATGCTGACTGTTCCATTCGAAAACCTGGATATCAGTCTCAAGCGCCTGATTCGCATCGATGAACAGTCGCTGTGGAATAAAATTGTCGTAGGCAGACGGGGCGGATTCTGCTACGAACTCAACGGACTCTTTGCGTGGCTGTTGAAGCAGATCGGATTCAATGTAACATATCTCAACGCCCGCGTGTTCAACCGTGCAGGCGAGCTCGGTATTGAATTTGATCATCTTGCCCTGCTTGTAAAAGCTCCGGATCAACTTGAGTCCTGGCTGGTGGATGTAGGCTTCGGCGACTCGTTCACCAATCCACTCGCTTTCGAAGATAGAGGCGAGCGGGAGCAGGGATTACGCGCATATCGTGTGGAGGAAGTTCCGGGCGGCTACGTCACCTGGCAAAAGAATTACGACGGCTTGTGGGATAGGCTATATTATTTCGACACCCAGCCGCGAACGTTTCCGCGAGATTACGAAGCGGGATGTGTGTATCATCAAACGTCGCCTGATACAAGCTTTACACGCAGCAGTATCATCAGCCGCGTTACACTAGAGGGTCGAGTCTCTCTGGAAGATGGTTGGCTGATCGTCACATCAAATGGTCAACGCACGGAGCGTCCATTGAAGGACGAAACTGAATATCGGGTATTGCTAAAAGAGTATTTTGCGATCTCAGAACTAAAGG
>DATKAU010000085.1:0-4163 GCA_035514655.1 Anaerolineales bacterium | reverse complement strand
GGATTCTTTTTCTTCCTCGATTACAACGACCCTCCTTCGAGCGTCTACAATGCGGTCTTCCGGACCAATTTGAGTTCCATCGGCCTAACCGCCGCTGAATACGATACCCCGATTGAACGATTCATGCAAATATTCCCCGCGGGCAGGTTTTGGGAATTCTACTTCTCCGCCGAACCCGCGGAGATCAGCCGAAGACTGGTTGAATATGTCTCATCCTTCCCGGCATGGGCGCTGGTGTTGATCGTCCTCGGCGCGATCACACTTTTTTTTCGCGACCGGTGGCGCGACGGGCTGTATCCGCTGATCGCCTTTTTGCTCATTTGGGGATTCGCCGTCACGGTGGCGTTTTCGGTGTACCGCGAGTTTTATGTGCCGGTCATGGTGATTACGTCCGTGTGGTTCGGTGTCGGCGCGGGGGAGGTGCTGATCGGGTGGGAGCGATTATTCAAGCAGGATCAACCTGCGGGTCGAGCGATGCGGATCGTTCTTCCTGCGTTATTGATCATTCTGCCAATGTGGAATGCCCGCGCTGATCTTCGTCTCGCGATTACAGGCGGATACACAACCTTCGTGCGCGAATATCACATCTACCCTGTGTTCGCGCCGGATAAAGCCATACGCGACGCCCGCAGAATCATCAACCGCGTGGAGCCGGATGCCATCATCTTCTCAGATTGGGATAAACTATACAGTTACATCTACACCGCGCACATCGAGGAAGGCAGGCTCGACCTCACCTTCCACGAGGCGTGGATCGGCGACGATCAGAGGCTTTCCGAAACCACCATCGAATACATCGATGCAAATATCGACGACCGCCCCATCTATTTCACGCTTGACATGCCGGGATTGACCGATTTATATCAAGTGATGCAAATCAACGATACGCTGTATCGCATCCAAAGGAAGTAAATGCACAACAAACGCTGGGTCATTGCACCACCCATTACATCGCAGGCGTCTGAATCGCTTACGGCGTTCCCGCCGATCCTCAAACAAATCCTGTTCAACCGCGGCATGGGCACGGACGCGGAAGCACGCGCGTTCCTCAAGGCGCAACCGGCATTCGACAACAACCCGTTCCAGATGATCGGGATGCAGGCAACCGTGGATCGGATCCGATTCGCGCTCGATCATAACGAACCCATCGCGATCTATGGCGATTACGATGTGGACGGTGTCACTGCCACCGCGCTGCTTGTGGAGGCGCTGCAAAAACTCGGTGCGGATGTGCGCGGCTACATCCCGAACCGTTTCGATGAGGGCTACGGCCTCAACAAGGACGCGCTGGATTCGTTGAAAGCTGACGGTGTCAAGTTGGTGATCACCGTCGACTGCGGGATCCGCTCACCGGACGAGGCGCAACACGCGCAGACCATTGGGCTGGATCTGATCATCAGCGATCATCACCACCCCGACGGCGACTCTCTACCGCCCGCCCTCGCCGTCATCAACCCGAAGCAGCATGGCGATCCATATCCCGACAAGGATCTGGCTGGGGTTGGCATTGCATACAAAATCGCGGAGGCGTTATTCAGCGTTCAGCAGCCAGCGGATGGCTTTCAGCCGTATGATTTGTTGGATCTTGTTGCCTTGGGAACGGTTGCCGATCTTGCCCCGCTCGTTGGCGAGAATCGTACACTTGTCCGCCTGGGGCTCAGGCAAATCCGCGAAACGAAAAGGCAGGGACTGTATTCTCTGGCCGGCATTGCCCAGATCAAGATCGATAAAATCACCGCAGGGAACATAGGCTTTATGATTGGTCCGCGTTTGAATGCCTCGGGCAGGTTGGAATCCGCGCTGGCGTCGCTCGAACTTCTGACCACGAAAGATATTATGCGCGCCGGTCAACTGACTCAGCAACTGGATGGGCAGAACCGCCAGAGGCAGACGATCACCAGAAAGATGCAGCAGCAGGCGGAGGAGATCGCCCTGCGGGACGACCCTGAAGCCTACCTGCTGTTTGCCGCGCATGAGGAGTTCAATCCGGGCGTCGTCGGTTTGGCGGCTTCACGCTTGACGGAGGTTTATTACCGCCCGGCTGTCGTCGCGGCGAAGGGACCGGAGGAGACGCGCGGTTCGTGCAGGTCAATCCCCGAGTTCCACATCACCGATGCTCTAGACCAGTGCAAAGACTTGCTCGTCCGCCACGGAGGTCATGCAGCGGCAGCGGGATTCACCGTGAAGAACAGGAACCTTCCGGAACTCGTCACACGATTAAAGGGGATCGCGAAAGAACAGCTCGCCGGGAGGGATCTTCGCCATACTCTGTCCGCCGACATGGAACTGCCCCTGGCTGATATGAACTTCGGTGTGTTGAAAAATCTCGCCTATCTCGAACCGACCGGGTATGGGAATCCCGATGCGGTATTTGTTTCACGCGGTGTTAAGGTAAAAACGTTTCGAGCGGTGGGAGCGGAGGGCAAACACCTGAAACTCACCTTTCAAGACGGACCGGGCTTGATGTTCGATGCGATCGGTTTTCGCATGGGAGGCATGGCACAGTCCATATCGCCGCGTGTGGATGTGATGTACGTGCTCGAAGAAAACGAATACAACGGCCGCACGTCGTTGCAGTTAAATCTGAAGGATGTGAAGGCATCAGGTGTTCCAGATTGAATAACGCCCCGCAGTCTCCGGAGACTGCGGGGCGTCCTTTGACTGCGTTCGTAGTAAAGCCCGCTCCTCACTCCGCTCAGGATGGAGGTCTACCTTGCCTTTAATTCGTCTTCCCGCTCGGGGATGGTGAAATTTTTAATCGTGGTGTAATCCACAAGCCAGTTGAAGTTTCTATTCATCCAAACGCTTACACTCCACAGCCAGGGAATAATCCACATCCTTCTCGGGTTTCGAACCAGTTTCACCACTGCCTCGGCGACCTGCTCCGCGGTGAGCAGCATGAATCTCGGTGTTGTGTAGCCGGTCTTCCGCTTGATGCCTGCATGAGAACCAAATTCCGTTGTGACTCCGCCCGGGTAGACCATCGAAACATCGATGCCCCATGGTTTGACTTCGCGCCGCAGGGCTTCGGAGAATCCGTGCACGGCGTGCTTGCATGCGGCGTAGATGGAATACGTGGGGGTTGCCACCAGCCCAGCCATCGAACACATGTTGACGATGCTGCCCGACCTCTGCTTGATCATCACCGGCAGTGCCTGCCGGGTGGTCTGGACCACGCCCATCACGTTAACGTCGAACTGTCCCTGGATGTCCTTGACCGGGTCGAGTTTTTCGAGCCAGTCCAGCCGCCCGAAACCAGCGTTGTTGATCAACACATCGATCCGCCCGTATTTGTCGAGGGTCTGTTGGACCAGCGCTTGAATGTCTTCGAGTTTGGAAAGATCCGCCTGCACCACCAGCACATCCGCGCCGGAGTCCATGCCTTTGATCTCCCGGGCGAGCGCTTCCAATTTATCCACGCGCCGGGCGGCGAGGACCACCTTCGACCCTTCGCGGCCAAACTGACGGGCGGTCGCCTCCCCGATCCCGGATGAAGCCCCTGTGACGATTACGACCTTGCCTTTTGGATCCATGAGAGCCTCCTGTGGTGATTAGTCCTTATTGGATATGAATTGGTACATTATAAACGGAGTGCCTGATCCAGATGCAGTTGAACTGCATCTGGATCAGGCATTATGGATGTACTATGATCCCCAGCGCGGCTGGTAGTCGCAATAGCTGTTGTTCGTTAATCGCCTTAAATCTGTACCGTTGGTGCGGATGATGTAAATCTCACATCCATGATCGTCGCCGTATTTATCGAAATAAGCGGTGAAGACCACCCAGTTGCCATCGGGTGAAATGGATGGTCCCTGGCTGTTGCCGCCCGTCGGTGTGAGTTGGCGGGCGTTGGATCCATCCGCGCTCATGATATACAACTCGCGGTTCCATGACTCGCCGGAATAGGTGACGATGAACTGTCCGTCAGGCGACCAGTCACTGCGCCCGCGGATTGCCGGCAGGTTCGAAATCCTATGGATGGCATTTCCCCTTAAACTTACTGTGAAAAGTTGTGCGGCGCCTTCGCGATCGGATGCAAACAGTATGAAATTTCCGTCCGGCGACCAGGTGGGATCCCAGCCCAGCGCGCCAGGGACATTTCCAGGATTATCACCATTTCGATCCATGACCCAGATTTGATTCTGTTGCGTGTTCGGATTACC
>DATKAU010000084.1:0-13120 GCA_035514655.1 Anaerolineales bacterium | reverse complement strand
CACAGACGAAGATGATCACCGGTTTCGAGTTCATGCTGATTCTACAAAGCTCATACCGTTCCGCTTGAGAGTTCTGCGTACAGCGCGTCGTAGATCAAACAGCCGCGTTCGAGCGCTTCATTGTCATCCGCGCTGATACGTCGTACACCGCGGCAGATCAGGTCGAGCCCCGGCGCGGCCGGTTCGAGATTGATCTCCTGAATGACGTCCGCTTCGTCGACGATGGTGGCGATATGGTCGAGGATGGTATCCTTGACCCCGTTTTCTTTCAGGAGGGAATAAAACGTGCAGTGGCCGCCGTAATGCGAATAACGTGCTCCCGGAATGTCGAACGGTTCCGCCTCCGGCGGGGATTTTGTTCCCGGGGGGATGAAGATGAACTCAGCTTTCGGGTCGATCCAACGGCGGATCAGCCAAATGCTTGCCATCCGGTCAATGCCGATATTCTCCAGGGTTACCCATTTCATGGTTTTTCTCCGCGTTTTGAAGTTAATTTTTCACGTACTCGTATCCCAAGTTCTGATCCGAAGAAATCCTGTGATGCGGCAAGTTGGTATTCCTGCGAGATTTCCTTTGGGTCAGCTCCTGGCTTATCCATTTTTTTCAACAATTTTGAATACATATCGTCCACTTGTTTCTTGAATTTCGTAACAATGGATTGGTCATGCTCTTCCAAAATGGAGGTCGCCTTCCAGTAATAGGCGTTCCCTCCCATTTCCTGCACTTCCGCCATTAACCATTGATATTGTTCTGCGGTGCGCGTCGTTTCAGGAACCACCCAAACCGAATCGTGGAGCAGGATGGCACCCATCCGTTTTAATTTTCGCCAGATGTACACACGCAGAGCGGTGGGCTTGCTGGGTAGTTTGTAATGGAGGATAAGCCAGTTTGTCATTTTGATAGAGGTCTGGGCTCCGGATTGATTCGATCCGGATGCGGGGCTTCCTGAAATGAAGAGGATGCCTGGATATCGGGAATGATGTCTTCAACATTTCTAAATACAGGGATGGCATAACTCACGGCTGGGATGATGATTCCAATGATCGCAGCACAAAAGATAAGGAGCGACATGCCTGCGCCCGGACCGGTTCCAAACAGTCCTCCGAATATCGGCGCAAGAAGTCCACCTGCGGACATTGCAGGTTCGAAAAGACGATCACTTAGAGGTCCGGCGATCAACGCGGCAATTGGGAATGAAAGTTGACCGGTAACCCGCCGCGCAGCAAAAACCCTGCCCTGAACATCAGCAGGTGACTTCGACTGCCAGAGCGCCTGGTTGGACGAGTTGCACAAGGCAACGAAAAATAATGCGAAGAAACCGAATATCGACCATGCAATAACATCCCGTCCGAGCCCTGTGCCCGCACGGCCAACATTCATCAGGATCAATCCCAAGACCACGCCATGGATCCTCAGTTTTGGGCCTCCCCAGATGCTCATTGCCAATCCGCCAGCCAGACCGCCCAACGCTGTAATGGAAGAAATGATCCCCAATGTCACTTCATCGTTCCCGGTGCGTGCGAGTATCATGGGTGTTCGAAGGACCGTGCTCATCGCCAGCAGGTTGACCATGGTGAAATTAAATTGGAGCCCCAGCAAGCCGCGGTTTGCGAAGATAAACCGGAAGCCATACCCGGCTTCGGCTAAAAGCCCACCCTTCGCTTTCATCCCCACCGCCGACAGCTTAGGCTGCGGAATTGGCACGAGGATCAGCGTTCCAATTGCCACCACACAGGTAAGGACATCTATCAGGATGATCCCCTCCAAATTGATGGATGCGATCCACGCCGCCGCAAGGAGTGGAGCCAGCACACGTGAGGCTTCCTCCGCCAATGATAGCATGGAACTGGTTCGTGAATAGTGGGTTTTATCGACCAAGAGGGTGATGGAGGAGGAGAATGCCGGGAACTGGAAGGATTCGAAAGCACTGGATAACCCCATCAAAAGATATAAAAGCCAGATGTTGAGCGATCCATTCAAGATCATGAAAAAGATTATGAGCGTGGTGATTCCGGTTGCCAGATCGCTGACCATCATGGTGATCTTCCGATTCCAGCGATCGACGAGTGCGCCTGCAAATGGACTGAGCACGATCCTCGGAATATTGGAAAAGAAGATCATGCTCGTAAACGTAGTGGCCTGCCCGGTCTGCTCGTATAGCCAGATCCCAATTGCAAACGAAAAAAGCGCGGTACCAAACAGGGAAATAAATTGTCCGAACCAGATCACCGCGAAGGCGGGCATTCCAGTCAGGCGGGATATTTTCATACGATTAAGCCCGATAAAATAAATGTAACCATTGTTACATTTATTTTATCAGCAAATTCCACCTTGTCAATATCGATGGTGGATTGGATATCAGAGACGACGCGGGGAGTTCAGTTCAATTTTGCGGGCAAGCCAAAAAGGGTCAGGAGGGACGGATCCAGAAAGCTGATGATTTGATTCAAAGCGCCCTTTTCGATGTCCAGGACGATGATTCCAAATGGCAGGTATTCCTCCTGCCCGGCTCGCTGGTAGATTGCAAAAGCCGGTGATCGGTTGGCGTTTGTGCGCACGAGTCGCCAGCGCCCAGAAGCGGATCCAGTGAACATGCCTTCGTCGGCAAAAATGGTCCCCGCAGCAAACTCACCGATAGCAAACTTGCCTAAGTACCACGATGGTGAGGGCGGCATGGCAAAGATAGCATCTTCCTTTAGCAGGGCAACAAGACCGTCCACGTCGGCGCGTTCCCAGGCTTGAACGAAATGATCCAACAGCCATCGAGTCCTTTGATCGGTTTGGGCAGGGGCTGAATCCTCCAGATCCGGTTTGTGGTACTGTTTGGACATCGTCACCCGCGCACGGTGAAGAACGCTGTTGACTGCTGATACCGTCAGTTCGAGGACTTCTGCTGTTTCGATCGCCGAAAAATCCAGCACATCCCTGAGAATTAATACGGCGCGTTGGCGGGGAGGCAGTGTTTGCAGGGCGGTCAGGAAAGCCAGCGAGATGCTTTCAGATTCAGCGAACTTCGCTTCGGGGTTGAGGGCAGATTCGTCTGCCAGCCATTCGTCGGGGAAAGGCTCGAGCCAGGTGAACTCGGGGGAATGCGGGACAATCGGCAGATGCGGATCGGAGGCGGGGACGCTTTGGGTGGGGAGCAGGCGTCGGGTCCGTTTTGAATCGAGATAATCCAGGCAAGCGTTGGTTGCAATTTTGTAGAGCCAGGATCGAAAGGAGGCGCGTCCCTCGTAGGTGTCCAGTCGTTTCCACGCGCGGAGGAATGTCTCCTGCACCATGTCTTCGGCTTCGTGCAGGGACCCAAGGATGCGGTAACAGTGAACTTGCAGTTCGCGGCGATACGGTTCGGTTAATTCTCCGAAGCGAGTTGAATTGCCCTGGCGGGCGGCAAGGAGGTGATCCGCTTCTGCGGCATTCTGGTTGATTAGATTCGAAACCATGGGATTCTCCAGTTGTCTCTTTGACATGATTATGACGGTAAATCGTACTCAAACTGTGCGGCGGCAGACCGCACAGTTTTGGAGCCAACTACCGTCTAACTGTATGAAACCAACAAAAGGAGAACCAAATGAATTACATCACTGTTGTACGCGGCAAGCTGAAGGGGAACCCGAAGGATGCCAAGGCGGCGCACGACGCCACGGTGGACCAGCTCTCTGACATGACCCGTCCGATGGGTGCGATTGGACACAAGCCGCATCTGAATCCCAAGGACCCGACCGAGTTCCTGGCGATCGACACTTGGAACAACCTTGACGGGTTGCAGAAATTCATGGGCGACCCCAAGGTGGCGGAGGCGTTCGGCGCCCTCTTCGAAGGGATGCCCGATATCAGCGTGTGGGCGGAATCGGATTGGGAGTCGTTCTAGCCGAAAAAAAGAACTCGGAGATTTTCGATCTCCGAGTTCTACTTGGTAAACCGGGCCATGTTTATAAACGAAGTTTGTTGGAGTGACTTTTCAGTCCTCAACCAACTCTCCGCTTCGCTAGGGAGGTTTCGAGACCTAACAGGTCTTGAAGACCTGTTAGGTCTGAGTTTCTAAATCGAATTCCTCGTCAATGAGTTTGACCAATTTCTTTTCATCCATCATTCCTTGATGGAATTTTTCAAATCCTTTTCTGCCATCAAACATGCTCAATACCTCATCTCGTTTCAAGGTTGTCTCCTCGATCCCGATAAGTGCGTGGTAGGAAGACCATTTCCAATCGCGGAAGTCGTCCACGAATCCATGTTTCTGTGGATTGTAATGGATATAGAAAATCAGGGTGGTGAAATATGAATCATTCGTGACTGGTATTCGACCAAATCGTTCCTCGAATAAACTTCCGGTTCTTCCGTAAGCTTTGTTGATGGCTTTGGCATAGGCGTTAAATAGATTTGAGAAATTTTGCGGCGGGTTGAATTTCTTAGGATTCAAGTCCTCTTGGGTTTTCAAAATCCGTGAGGACTGTTGTGCTAGATATTCCTCCTCTGTTTTGATCCTGACTGAAAAATGGAAATGGTTCCTCAGCAAACAATGCGCGAATGTATCTGCAACTGGTGTGATGTGTTTCTCGTACAGGGAGAGGAAATACGGGTAATTACGTTTTTCAAGAAACAGGTTTTCGCTGTTGTTACCGCGATTATAGATGTGATAATACATACCAGGCAGAAGGGGAGCGGTGGTGTATTTCATATCTCACAAATCCTCACAGGTCTTTAAGACCTGTGAGGTCTATTCTATCCCAACCAACTCCCCGCCTCGCGCGCGAGATTCGATGCTGGTCCCTGCCGCGCAGTGCAAGGAGGTAATGACTCTAAAAACAGCCTGCCATATTGCTTCGTCAGCACACGGCGATCCAGAATGGCGACCACGCCGCGATCGGATTGAGTTCGTATTAAACGCCCGAATCCCTGGCGAAACTTCAAGATGGCTTCGGGCAGGTAATATTGATTGAACGAGTCTTCGTACATTTCGGAGCGCGCCGCGATCAGCGGATCGGTGGGCACGTCGAAGGGCAGTTTGGTGATCACGACGACCGAGAGCGAATCGCCCGGCACGTCCACACCTTCCCAAAACGACTTGGTTCCCAACAACACCGCGCGTTCGGTGGCTTTGAATGACTCGAGCAACGCGTTCGGCGAGGCGCCGTCGCCCTGCTCATAGACATAAATCTCTTCTCGCGCAAGCGGACCCGTAATTGCCTTTGATGTCTTCGTCAGCGCGGCGTAGGAGGTGAATAACACGAGCATCCGTCCGCCTGTGGCTTTGGCGGTGGCGATCAAAGTTTTGTCGAGTATCTGCTGGAATCCGTTTTGATTCGGTTCGGGGATGTCATTGGCAATGTAGAGCAGCGCCGCGCTTTCGTAATCATACGGCGAGCCGAGCTGCATCTCATCCGCTTCGTCCGCGCCGAGGGTATTGCGCAAATATTGAAACTCTCCGTGCGCGGTCAATGTGGCGGAGGTGAGGATCACCGATCGCTTCTCGTGCCACAGATACTTTTCCACCAGCGATGCCACGCTCAACGGCGCGGCGTTTAGCGACAGGCGGTTACCGTTGGGTTGTACTTCAATCCAATAGACCATTCCGGTTGCGGGCTTGCTGATCATGCCGTTAATATTGGCTTCGGCTTCGGTGAGCCTGCGCGCCACGTTGCCCAAATCCGCGATCATGTCTTCGAGATTGTCGTGTCCCTCGGCGTACAAGTCCGTGGCGGCTTTGTAGATTTCGGAGAGCGTGTTGATCAACAAGCCCAACGTCTCGTCGGTGTTGCCCCACATCATTTCAACTTCGTCCCAGAAGGGCAGTGTCCGTGTGGCGGGTAACACGCGTGCCTGCCACGCATAGTTTGAGGGTTGTTGCCCTTCACGCTGCAAGCGCGCGAACTCCGCCAATGTGTTGAAGAACTCGCGATTGAACTGTTCGATGCGGAACGCCATGTCGGTGGCGCGAGTCACTTTTTGTTGAAGCAGGCCGAAGTCCGAGGGGCGAAGCGCTGTCTGCGTCTCAGTCAGCAATCGCCCGAGCACGCCCGCGTTCGATCCGCCGATCTCCTTCATCATGCGCTCCACGTCGAATTGCGTCAGGCGGAATGAAAGAGCGTTCGTCGTCGCGGCTTCGAGGTGATGCCCCTCGTCAATGACCAGATGCTCATACTCGGGCAGGACCTTGCTCCCTGTGGCAACGTCGGAAAGCAGGAGCGCGTGGTTGACGACGAGCACGTGCGCGGATTGTGACGCGGATTTGGCGCGGTGGAAGGGACACGCGCCGCCCGTGCGCTTGATGCACGTGTCGGTCGTGCACGCGTCATCCTCAGCCGACACCCGCACCCACACCTCACGCTCGGTCGGCCCCGTGAGGTTTAATTCGCTTCGATCCCCGCTCTGATTATTTAACTGCCACACCATCACCTTCGCCAGCACACGCATTTCATCGGTTGTGCGTGGACCGTAGTGGCGCAGATTTTCCAGTCGGCGCGGGCAAAGATAATTCGAACGCCCTTTCAGTACAGAAAATCGGAAATCGAGATCGAGCGCCTGACTCAAATTCGGCAGATCGCGTTGGATGAGTTGATCCTGCAAATTGATCGTGTTCGTGGAGATGACAACGCGTGTGTTGTTCTGTTTGGAGAACAACGCGGCAGGCACAAGATAGGCAAATGACTTGCCGACGCCTGTCCCTGCTTCGACCATCAAATGACTTCCGAACGAAAGCGCGTCCGCAACGGAACGCATCATCGCGACTTGTTCAGGTCGCTGCTCGAATGAATTAAAGTATTGCGAGAACGGTCCGCCGTACTCCAACACGGATGCGACTTCATCTGTATTCAGGGGAATTGGTTTGTCGGGGTTATCGAGCGGCGGGTGCTTAGATTCGTCGAACCAGGAACCGCTTTCCTTCTTCCTGCCCTTTTTGGCTTGAATCCCCTCTTTTGCCTTTGCCTGTAAAATTTGTTGGAAGACCCAGCCTGCATCCCACTCAAGCGGCTCGCTCAAACGGATGAATTCATCCACCAATTCGCGCGGCAACTCCTGCGCCAACTCGAATAATTTGTTGAACGCCGCCATCGTGACTTTGGCGTCGTCCAACGCCCGGTGGGTGGCGGGGAGCAGGATACCAAGTTGCTTCCCGAGTGCACCGAGGTTGTATCGGCTTGCCGTTGGCATCAACACGGCTGCAAGTTCGTAGGTGTCGATGACATCGTTGAAGTGAAGGATCCCCGCCTGTTTCTGGATGAACCCCAAATCGAAGCGGACGTTGTGTCCCACCACAGGCGCGTCGCCGACAAAGGCTTCGACCTCGTGGATGACGTCGCGCAGGCGCGGTGCGTTGCGTGTCTCTGCGTCGCTGATGCCCGTCAGCCCGGTGATGAATTCAGGGATGTGCCTGCCCGGGTTGATGACCGAGGTCCATTCATCCTCGACTCGATGCCCCTTGAATTTGACCGCTCCGATCTCGATGATGGCGTCACGCTCATCGTTGAGTCCGGTGGTTTCGATGTCTAATGCCACGATTGATTGCATATTACGTGTACTTCGTTGAGCTTTCAAGCAAATGCTTTGTGCTCAAAACGATTCTCGTTTCAGAAAGGGAATAAGGTTCTATATGCAGAAGTAGAACAAGTGTATCATAAAACCCCTCTCCCATTTTGGGAGAGGGGTGAGTGTTATTCAGGTAGCGCGGCTTTTACAGCCGCCAGTTGTGTCTGTGAGATTGTCTTTTCCTTTGCCTTCTGGCGCATGAAATCCTTGAGTTGTTTGATCTTCATGGCTGCCACAGGCGCGTCCTCGGCCTGAATTTCGACGGCTTCGTTCATGAAGATCAGCGCGGCTTGTACGTTTGGGATTTCATTATCGGCGAGGCTTCTGGAGAGCACTTTTGTTACAGCCTTGATCTCTGCCTCCGCTTCGAGATCGGGGCGTCCGATCCCCTCCTGCCCGAAGATGCTCATGTATGCCTGCAGGAATCCACCGCCGCCGATGCGCCAGCGGTTCTTTTGATACGTTACCACCCCTCGCTGGCGGAAAGGGATCAGCGTCCAAATCCCGGATGGTCCAACAAGCAGATGGGACGCAGGTGTCATGAAGTGGTAGATCGAAAAATCGCCTGGCAACCCCTTGAGTGCCGCGTCGATCCGTTCGTCGGGTCGGGGACTTCGACCCCACCTATTGCCAAAATACATGCCGACTTGCGTAAGTATGAATCCCACGCCGAGGGCAACCAGGGAATAGGTGACCAGTTCGGGATTATCGGGGCTCGAGATGGATATGTACAAGCCGCCGCCGAGGATGATCAGCGCGGCGATGGTTGTCCACTGACCAATTTTGCTGTTTCGCTTGATGAGTCTTTCGTTTTTGATGATTTTCATGATTTCCTAATATGCTCACTACGCCGGGAACAGCGCAGACGATTTGCCGCCGGGGACGGCGGCAGGAGCATTGATTTACTTCTTCAAACTTTCCTCGATGGCGGATTTAATCCCATCGAGCACCTTTGCTTCGACAGCCTCTTTCGCCACGCGTACGGCAACCTGAACTGCACGTGCATCCGAACGACCATGACCAATGAAAACCAGCCCATTTAAACCCAGTAATGGAGCGGCACCGTATTCACTTGGATCCAAAAGTTTTCTTACGCTGCCCATGGCAGGTCGGATTAACAAGCCGCCGAGTTTTGTGAGAAGCCCGCCGCCTGTGATGGTCTCCCTGATTTTGTCGGTCAGGAGTTTCGCAACGGCCTCCGATACTTTCAAGAATACGTTCCCCGTAAACCCGTCCATGACCGCGACATCCACAAGACCGCCATAGACTTCCTTGCCTTCCACGCACCCAACGTAATTTAGATGTGACGTCTTTAACAAGGGAATGGCGGCTTTAACCAATTCATTACCCTTGCCCTCCTCTTCACCATTGGATATCAATGCCACCCTTGGTTTCTGTACTCCGCGAACTTTCTCTGAATAGATGCTTCCCATGATGGCAAACTGGAGGAGGTTTTCTGGTTTGCAATCAGGGTTTGCTCCCAGGTCCACGAGGAGGAACGAGCCGTTTGCCGATGGGAAGGCAACCGCGAGAGTTGGGAGATCGACGCCGGATATCACCCCAAGCCGAAAATAGGATGTGGCAAGGCATGCGCCTGTATTTCCCATGGTCACGAAGGCATCCGCCTCACCGTTCTTCACCAGATCAACACCGATTGCCATCGAGTTCTTTGCATTCGGGCGCCGCGCTTTCAGCGCCAGTGCAAAGCCTTTATCTTCCATGGTCAGCATTTCGGGCGCGTGGACGGTTCGAATGTTGAGGCCGTCGATCTTTTGCGCATCAAGGACAGGCTTGATTTGCGCCTCATCACCAACGAAAATAATCTCCACCCCATACTCGCGCGCCGCTGCAACGGCGCCTTCCACATCGGGTATTGGATAATTATCGCTCCCCATTGCATCTACGACGATTCGGGTCATAATATCACCTCAGGCATATGCTTCCATCGGGTTTCAGACCCAATGGAGTGCTTGCTTGACAAGCAAAGTAAGCCGATTATAATACGCCCTGCTTTTGTTTTGCGCTGGTGCTGGAATTGGCAGACAGGCATGGTTGAGGGCCATGTGTCGAAAGACGTGGAGGTTCAAGTCCTCTCCAGCGCACCAACTTCTGTGAGAATCCCCGGATTTGTTCGGGGATTTTTATTTCGATGCGGGGAGTGTGAAATAAAAAGTGGCGCCTCGCCCCGGTTCAGACTCCACCCAGATCCGCCCGCCATGCACTTCGATGATCCGCTTCACCAACGCGAGCCCAATTCCCGTCCCCTCGATATCCGGATTCAGTTTATCGAACAGTTCAAAGATTTTCCGGTGAAACCTCGGATCGATCCCGATCCCGTTATCGCGGACAAAGAAGATCTGTTCGCCGCCGCGCGATTCCACGCCGATTTCGATGATTGGGTTTGGCTGATCGCCCATGAACTTGGCGGCATTATCGAGCAGGTTTTGAATGACCTCCACAAGCCGTGCCCGATCACCGCTGACGACAGGCAGGTCGGTCATGACCATCAGTTGGACGCCGCCCTGGGTGAAGCGCGTCTCCACCCTCGCGAAAGCGTCAGAGACGATCTCTCCGAAGTTGACGGTTTCCGAAGGGTTCATTTTCCTGCCGATGCGTGAGAGTTCGAGCAGTTCATTCAGCAGGCGCTGCATCTTCAGGTTGGCATCTGAAATGTGCTGGATATCATGCTTCAGTCGTTCAAAATTTCCCTCCATTGCATCCTTCTCGAGAAACCCAAGGAAGCCGCCCATCGTGACCAGCGGCGCCTTCAAGTCGTGCGAAACTGTATAGGTAAACCGTTCCAGCTCGGCGTTTTTCGCCTCCAATTCCTTGATCAGCCCCTCGCGCTGCGCCTCCATATGTTTCTGATTAGTGATGTCGATGTACACGCCTTGTATGTAGATTGGTTTGCCGTCGCGATCCCTGATCAGTGAGGCTTCGTCACGAACCCAGACCCACCTTCCATCTTTGGATCGCATGCGGTATTCGCAGGTGATGCTGTCGCCGGTTTCGATGATCCTGTCTATGATGCCGAGCACCATTTCTCGGTCATCCGGGTGGAGGAGGGATCGCCAGAAATCCGGCTGGGATGAAAATTCCGCGGGAGTGTACCCAATCATGGGTTCGATTTGAGGCGTTATGAAGATCGAAGGTCCGCCTTCCACCGCGCTGTCGCGGTAAAGAGCCACGGAAGTCTGTTCGACGAGGGTCCGATAAAGGAGTTCGGCGTCTCGCAGCGCCTCCTCGGTCCGTTTTTGTTCTGTGATGTCTATCGTCATGCCGATGAAACCGTGCACCTGATCCCTGTCGCGTATCGGCGCGACGATTTGAAGCGTGAAATACGATCCCCCGTCCTTTTCGTATCTTTCCTCGCTCCGCAACAGTTCGCCCTCCAGCACACGCCGGTGTTTTTTGCGGTAATCGTCCTTCACGTGAGGAGGGAGATCGAGATCGTCCACTGTTTTGTTGATCAGATCGCCTGCCAGTTCGCGCGAAACCGGGTTTTGGAGGATGTACCGATCGTTCGCGTCGCACACCCACAGGTCGAAGGGAATGTTGTCGATAATGGTGGAAAGCAGCACTTCGTTTGCGCGGAGTTTCTCCTCCGCCTCCTTGCGTGCCGTAATATCCAGCATGAAGCCCTGGACGATTTTCTTGTGCCCGGAATCGTACGTTGAAACGTTGATGCTTTCATCCTGAATCCAGATTAGCGAGCCATCCTTCCTTTTAAACGGGTATTCCATCTGGAAAAACCCCCCCTCGGCAAGCGCGATATTTTCCCCGTTGATGAACTCTTCACGGTCTTTCATGGGAATACGCGAGAACCACAGGTTGGGATCAACCAGCCATTCGTCAGCGGTGTAGCCGGTCAGCGCTTCGATCCGGGGGCTGACGTAGAACCATCTTCCCGCTGGTCCGGGTTCTGCGCTGTAAATCACAGCCGGGACGCTTTCCACCAGATCGCGGTAGCGTTTTTCCACATCCAGCAGCTGTGCCTCCTTCTTTTTTCTCGCTTCCAGTTCGTGCTGTGCCCGTTGCAATGCCTGTGTGATCCTCTGCGTTGCCATGTGTAAGAGAGATGCGGCGACGAAAAAATAGACTGATTGTGCCAGCCACATGGTTGTCGAATCGGTGAATTCCCCGGGTGGCGGGGTGATGCCCAGGCGCTCCAGGATCACCAGTACGGCGCCGGCAAGGATACTGACCGCGGCGATATTCCTCACCCAACCCCGGCTCATGAAAATGCCCGCTGCAAGGATTGTGATCAAAAGCCCGCTGTAGCCCGGAGCAAGAACGCCGCCGCTGAAAGACGCGGCTGCGAAAAGCACCAACCAAAGCCCGACCACCAACAAACTTCCCGCGAGTTTTATGTTCCCTTTTCGCAGGAGATAAAACAGCCAGATGAACAGGGGAAATAACGGGAGCGCCAGGATGATACGCGAGGAATATTCCGGGACAAGGGCAAGCCAGGCGATGACGTATACAACGGATAGCACCGTCATGGTGATGACGATTGTCCACAATTGGGACGCCGTGTAGGTTTGATCCTCGTCGTCGAATTTTGGTGGGGAAAGGAATTTCATTAACATGGACGCCTCTTCATCATATGGGCAAGTATACGCCTCACTCCCTGGATTGGGATTCGTCCCTCCCGCCTCCTCCTCCCTTGTGGCGGATCCTATAAAAAATCCCCGCCAACGCTGACGGGGATTCGAGTGCGCGATATCTGAAGCCTAGGAGATGATCAAGCTGCAACACGTAACCGCACCTTCGGCTTTCGCCAGTTCGTCCACGATGACTTGCTTGAGGGTGAAGCCGCGCGCTTCGAGTTTTTTCGCTGTCTTTGGGAAGGCTGTGGGGACTATGATCGATCCGTTGATGGGCAGGCAGTTACCGGCGAATGGTTCAGTTGGATCGACCCCGATCAATTCGTATCCCTCGAAGTGCTCCACGTCCACCCAACCCTGGTTGATGAGGAGAGTCTTGTCGTCCACGCGCGTGACGGCAGTCTTGAGATGCAGGCAATCATGCAGATCGACCGCGTGCGCCTGATAACCAAATCTGTCAAGCAGTTGATTCAATTGATCCACCGCATCCCTGTTGCTCCGGGTGGACATTCCCACGAAGATATCCTTGCCGAGCACGAGTACGTCACCGCCATCCACAGTGGCTGGCGGTTTCACCTGTATAAGCTCGCGATAGGGGGTGAGCGCGCGGGCGATGGACTCCGTCTCTGGTTTTCGAGAATCAGCCCCGGGGTTGGTAATGAGCGCCGCCTCCGGGAAAACGATCGCCGCGTCCTCCACGAAGACTGAATCAGGCAGGTCCGGTTCGGCCGGCAGTTCCAGCACTGCGCATCCGAGATCCTTTAATGCTTGCACATATCCATGATGCTGGGATTGGGCAACTGCAACATCGATTGGGGAACGATCGATATGCGTGATCTCACACTCGTTGAACCGCGGACTGATGTCACGCGTGATGGCAAGGAGCAAGTTATTTTCCCCCGGTGCGATACCGATCGATTAATGCCTTTGTGCGCGGGTCGCGCGGTTTGGTAAAGAGGGCGCCGGGTTTCGAGTCCTCGATGATT
>DATKAU010000083.1:0-10642 GCA_035514655.1 Anaerolineales bacterium | reverse complement strand
GACTTCGCCCGCAAACTCGCCGGCGATCTCGAAATAGCCGGCTACGATGTGTGGTGGGATATCTCCGATCTGCAGGGCGGCGACGACTGGGTCCAGTCCATCCCCGCTGCCATCGCATCGAGCCAGGTCATGCTCGTGGTGCTTTCACCGGATGGTGTCAATTCTCCCTGGGTGCAGAAGGAATACACTCAGGCGCTCAATCTGCGCAAGAAGATCATCCCGCTCATGCTCGAGACCGCCAGTGTGCCCTTTGCACTGAACACAATCAATTTCATCGATTTCACAACAGGGCATTATGAGGAAAATTACAAAAAACTGCTGGCGGCCATGGGCTATACCGGGGAACCGCCTGCAGTTACGACTTTTATCAACGCAAGACTGAAAAAAATACCTTCGCTTCGCAAATACGCCTTCCCTATGGGTGTTGCTGCCATTCTGGTCGTTGCCCTGATCGCCTACCTGTTGACACGGCCCGAAAACGTTCCGCCCCTGACATCGACGCCAACAACAACTACCTCCGAACCACCGACCGTGACCTTCAGTGCCAGCCCCACAATCACAGCATCGCTCACCTCCACGGATCAGCCAACCATAACGCCGACGAGACCGACATCCACCGCCACAGCCACCTTGCTGTATAGGATCACCCTGCCAATTTGCATAACCTCTGAATCACCCAACATCTACGTTCGCTCCGGTCCTAGGCAGACGTACGTGGCGAAAGTGCTCGATCTGCGTGATGAATCCGGTAACCCGATAACTGTTTGCCCTGGGTTCTCGGCACAAATCACGATCGGTGAGGATACCTGGCTTTTGGTGGCGCTGAATCAAGACGAACCAACGTTGAGAGAGTTCGAGGGCGGATGGATCCGCCGTGATTTGCTCGATCGAACCATCCCCATAGACATCCTGCCCGGTGTAACGTTGACGTCCACCCCCACGCGCACCGCGACCTTCACCATCACACCCACCTTCACCCCGAGCTCCACATTCACGCCGACGTTGACGCCCTCCGATACGCCATCTCCTACTGCAACGGAAACCGACACGCCGAAACCAACCGGAACACCCACTCCTTAATCGCGCAAACTCAATTCAATACCCCTTTCGATCAACCTGACTCTTTACCTTTTTCCACGGCCATTGGTGAATGCAAGGGCTTTTTCGAAAATGTCCGCCGGATGACAGGCAGGCGTACTATGAAAAGAATCCCAACCAATGCCGCGTACACAAAGACCCAATCCATGATGTCGCGTTCGAGCCAGAAGTAGTGGAGGATGCTGAGAGGCACGGCGAGATAGACCAGTCGATGCAATACCTTCCATCGCCTGCCCAGCCGTTTTTGCCAGCCGTTCGTGGATGTGAGCGCCAGTGGAATGAGCAGGGCAAATGCTGTCAGCCCGACAATCATGGCGCGGCGTTCGCCGACATCGCGCACGATCAACGCCCAGTCGAACCCGTTGCTCAGCCAGGCATACGCCAGAAAATGCAGGGCGATGTAGCAGAATCCATACACACCCAGCGAACGGCGCAGGGGCACAAGATTTGATTTTCCGGTAAGGATATTAATGGGGGTGATTGAGAAGGAAGCAACGACAAATGCCAGCCCAACCGCGCCGAAACGGATGACGAGATGCCGATCCAGAACAATCGGCAGGGTATCAGTCAGGTATTCATACGCAGTGAGTGCAAGCGGTGCAATGGCAAGCGCATGGATCACACTGTACTGCCACAACGGCGCGCGCTTCATGGTGCCTGTTTAGAAACCCTGTCCGAAGTCCTCTGCAAAGTCGCGCCACACGCTGTGAATGTGCGTGCCGCGATTGCGCGAGTTGTCATGCTCCATCAGGAAGGTCGGACCCTGCAGGCGATAATAGTGCGGACGCTGGGGTTCGAGCGATCCCGCCCAGGCAAACAAGATGTTCTCGAAGCCGGCAGCCAGCAGCCGGTCGAGGTGGGAGGCGGAGATCATATCCGGAAGTGTATCGAGATACTTGTGGATGATCTCCATGACGAGTGCCTGCTGATCGCGGTTCAAACCGGAAGCGGCAATTCCGATCGTCTCCAGCGGAGCGACATATGCATCATTCCACGTGACATGCCGCCCGAGCGTATCCTGTTGAAAGATGGCGACTGCGCGTTGAGCATCGTCCATTGAAGTGACCAGTTCACGCGCCGCCCACTCTTCCCGCTCCATGGCTTTCAGGCCATTATTGTTGACTGTGGGCCACGCGCCGAGAAAGAACGGCGTAACCGAGAGTTTCCCATTGATCACGTTGAACCGGCACGAGAGATGATGCCCTTCCCATCTCCAGCCCCACGGCTCGACACCCGGTGTGCCGAACACGGTCACGTAATAAAGTTCGGGATCGTTGCCCAGGTCGTTTTGCAGTGAGATGATATCGAGCGACTTTTGCAAGCCATAGGCAGACAGGCTGGTTTGTAACAGGGCAAAAGCCGCGTCACGCTGGGAGGTCTGCATTTCACGCAGTGGCAGTCCGTTGCGTGGAAAATTGCGCGGCGTGGTCCAGTGCCAGAGAGTCAATTCTGGATCGTTGAAGGCATAGGTGGATTTTGCCCGTTGTGCTGAATCCAGCGTCTCGAGGTAGCGCGTCGCGTGGGTGGCAATGTCATTAATCAGCGCGGTGAGCGTTGCTCCAGCCGCAGCCATGGGTGCCGCGCCGGGCTGAGCTGTCGCTGAAGGATCTGGGATAATGGTTGGGAATGGGGAAGAGGTGGGCAGGAAAGCCTCGGTGGCTTGGGCGATCGGTGAGCAGGCAACCAACCCGCCCAACGCGCCATATGCACCAATTTTGAGTGCCTCTCTGCGTGAGATCTTTTTCGCCATGGAAATGCCTCCAGGAATGAACAGGAACCGGCGGATGTAAGTCAGTGCCCCCTGATGTTGTTGGTGGTTTTATATCAGCCTTAGATTAAATCCTTGTGAAAAGGGAAAAGAAAAATCATTAGAGTATAGAAACACTGAGCACTCGATGGAGGCAATTTTCGTGCCCTAATAAAAAAAAAGACCACGGAGAAGATTGGCATCTCTCCGTGGTCTCGTGAAGTTCACATCCCTACGAAATATATTCCCGCAAACTATGTTCCACGGCATATGCAGCGGCTTCGGCGCGGTTGTTCACGTTTAACTTCGAGAGAATGGATGAGACGTAATTGCGCACCGTGCCTTCGCCCAGGTACAACTGACGGGCGATCTCACGGTTGGTCTTGCCCTCCGAGACCAGCAGCAACACGTGTTTCTCCTGCTGGCTCAAATGCGCGAACGCCGAGGCTTCCTCATCCTTTACGGCGCGGCGCACCTCCTGAAAGACTCGCTGTGTCACTGCCGGGTCGAGCAATGCCTCGCCGCGCCCCACCGCTTCGAGCGCTTTCACCAGATCCTCGCTGCCGATCTGTTTTAACACGTAGCCCGAGGCTCCCGCGCGGATTGCGGAAAATAACATCTCATCCTCGGCATACGATGTAAGCATGATCACTTTTACGTTTGGGTGCTTCGTTATGATCTGTTCGCATGCATCGATCCCCGATGTGCCCGGCAGGCGGATGTCCATCACCACCACGTCCGGTTTGAGCAGTTCCGTCTTTTCGATGGCTTCACGAGCCGAAGCCGCCTCGCCCACCACGTCGAACTGTGGATGACGCTCCAGCAGGGATTTCAACCCCACGCGCACCACCTCGTGGTCGTCCACCAGCATTACCCGTTGTTTGAGTATTCCCTTTGGCATGGACGAATTTTACCCCATGATGGCATCCGCGTCGTCCCCAGCCGGAAATTGATCCGGATCCCAGTCCAATTACTCCCCTTTGAATTTTCCCCATTAAAAGCGTAGAGCGAGACTGCCCGAAGGGCGTGTCTCGCTCTACATTAATTTACTTGGCCTTGACGGTGATCGTCTTCGGCTTCACTTCCTCTGCCTTGGGCAGGGTGACGATCAGGACGCCGTTCTCGAACTCGGCCTTCGCCTTGTCTGCGACCACATGGGTGGGCAGGGCAACCGAACGCTCGAACGAACCCCAGCGCTGTTCGCGGATGTGCCAGGCTTTGTCCTTCTTCTCATCCTCCTGCTTCATCTCACCGCGCAGGGTGAGGATCTCACCGGTGACGTTGATCTGCACTTCCTCGGCTTTGAAGCCGGGGATCGAAGCCTTCACGACGATCTCCTCATCGGTCTGGTACATGTCGATCGCAGGCACCGACCAGCCGTCCCTGAGGGAGAGCGGGCGCGTGAACGCGTCATCGAACAGGTGATCCATCGCTTCGCGCAGGGTCATGAAATCACGTGCAGATTCCCATCTGATTAAATTTGACATTTCAGCCTCCTTTTGAGTGGTTGATTTTTCTGCGCTTAATATAAAAAGCCTGCGTTAAAAAAACGCAAGCCTGAGATAAAAAGTTTATATGAAAAAATGCGAAGGCTTAAAAATGCATAAAGTTCGCAGCGTTCAGCTTCATGTTTTCTGTCTTTTATAGTCCACAAAGCGGTAGCCCACGCCGCGCTCGGTGAGGATGTACTTCGGGTTGGCGGGGTCCTTTTCCAGTTTCTGGCGCAGGTAGTTGATGTAGAGACGCACGTAATGCGGCTCGTCGCGGTATTCGTAGCCCCATACCTTGGTGAGGATCTGATCGTGGGTCACCACCCAGCCAGCGTTCTGCACCAGGTGATACAGCAGGCGGTACTCGGTGGGGCGCAGTTTGACGAGTTTGCCCTCCAGCCACACTTCGCGGCGATCGAAATCAATCTTAAGGCGATCGTCCACTTCGATCAGGTCATGCATCGAGCCGCCCG
This sequence comes from Anaerolineales bacterium, assembly GCA_035514655.1. Lineage (GTDB taxonomy): Bacteria > Chloroflexota > Anaerolineae > Anaerolineales > Villigracilaceae > Defluviilinea. Next base: position 5,834 of record DATKAU010000083.1, on the reverse strand, counting down.
CGCTTTCCGTGCGGCGGATGACGGCTTTGACCCGGCTGACCAGTTCGCGCGGACTGAACGGTTTGGTGACGTAATCGTCCGCGCCCAGTTCCAGTCCCCGTACGCGGTCGTCCTCCTCGCCCTTTGCCGTGAGCATGATCACCGGCACCGAACTGCCCTCGCGGATCGTCTCCAGCACTTCGAACCCGTCGATGTCGGGCATCATCACATCGAGCAGGATTAAATCGGGGGTGGTATCGCGCAGTTTCTGGATCGCCTGCCTGCCGTTGAAGGCTTCGACAACCTGGAAGCCGTCGTGCTCCAGATTCATGCGGATGAATCGAACCATCCGCTCCTCGTCATCCACAACGAGTACGCGGCGGCGATCAAATTCCTCTGGCATGTTACTCCCTCACGAAGCCGATCAGGCTTTCCTCTTCCTGGCTTTCGAGCACTTCGATCAGCGTGAGCTTGTTCAGGGGCCAGATCACCTTGACCACGTTGGGTTCGAGGTAATGGATATCCTTGCCGTCGCGCAGGCGGGGGTTGCTGACGTTGATGATTGTGTCTGCGGGTTTGGGCAGTTCATCCACTTCGCCCATCACGGAGGATTCGCCGGCAACATGCAGGATCACAGTATACGCCATGGGTCAGACCTTTCGGATAAGTTCAATCAAAGATTGCGGAGCAGGACTTGAATCTTGAGTTTGCCGAGCGCCACAATATCGCCGTGGTGCAGAGACTCCTCCATGTGGGGGTTGAGGCGGCGCCCGTTGAGGTAGGTGCCGTTGGAGGAGCCGAGATCCATCACGGCCACCTGGTTCGCCTCGCGCTTGACCACTGCATGCAACCGCGAGACGCCGGAAGCGTAAGCCTGATAGGGCGTGAGATCGATATCGGGCATGATGGGTTGACCCTCGCTCAAGCGCCCGAGCGTGAATTCATTGCGCGAGGCGAGCGGGAGAATCTTGCCGCTGTCCATCAGGTGCAGCGAGAGCCAGCTGTTGGGCGGAGCGGAATCCATTTCAGGACGCGGCGCCTTCTTGCGCAGTTCCTCCTCGATCTGCTCATCGGTAATTGCCTGGGTAACTAGGGTTTCCACCCCATCCAGTTGGGCGCCGCACTCCTCGCAGAACACGGCTCCAGAGACATTCTCATGACGGCAATTTGAACAGATAATCATCGGACCAACTCCTTTTTTGGCGGCGACAGGAACAGGGCGCGCGTGCCATATTTCAATTTTTTGCCTCCCTCGTCGGAGAGGGCGTGTTGTTTTTGCAGGGTATCCACTTCGAGCATGATCGTTTGCGCAAGGCTCCGTTCACCCTGGACGAGCAAATTCGAGGCGAGCGTTTTGAGCTGGCGCGTGGCGTTCTGAATGTTGCCTTTTTCAACCTCTGTCCGCGCCCGCTCCTGCATGCGATACAGCATCAACCGCGAAAGGGCGTGGAGGACCTCCGGAGGAGGCGGATCCGCCCTGGGAGAGTCAGAAACGGGACGGTGCAGGGTCAGGCGCAGCGGAGGCACCGGCAGGGGCTGCGAAACAATGGACACTTTCAGGATTCCATCCATGAACACCAGTTTTTCCGATTGTACCGCTTTTGGCTGAATAATGTATTCAAAAAGGATACGAGTGGAAGTATCCTGCAATATTGATCCGAGGTGAACCCGGCTGCCGTCCAACGCGATCGGCGATGGATTGGGCTGGATGCGGAACACGGAAGCCAGAGCCACGCCTTCCAACGGGTTGAGTTCCAGGTTGACCTCCTCGGCGAAGGTCTGGGCGAGGGCATCGAATTTTTCGAGCAGGAGTCGTTTGATATCCTGCGGCTCGGCAATGTGCGAGGCGCTTCCGCCCGTGCGCGTGGAAAGCACATCGAGGAAGATGTCGTTCCATTCGCCGCCAACCCCGAGTGCGGTGATGCCGATCCCGTGTTCTGCGAGCCGCGCGGCAAGTTCGAGGCATAGTTGCTCGTCGCCATAAGTCTGGCCGTCGGTGAGCAGGATGATGTGATTGACGCGCTTGGAGTCGAGGCTGCGCATCACCTCCTTCACGCCGGCTTCAAGCCCCTGATAGATCTCGGTTGCCCCCGATGACTGAATCATCTGGACGCGCGCCTCGAGCCGGGTCCGATCCTGATGATATGCGGCGGGGACGATGACTTCGGCGCGATCGCTGAAGGTAACTATGCTCAGGATATCCTGCGGCCGGAGGTTGCGCAACACCTGGATGGCGGCGGCTTTGAGCACATCCATTTTTTCGCCCTGCATCGAGGTGGACCGATCGAGCACCAGGGCAACGTTTAAAGGGGGTGAGGTTGTCTTGCGGGCTTCGGGAGGCGTCCGCAATTCCACCATTACATAGAACATTTGCGGTTCCTCGAGCCGGATCAAAGCCGGGCGGCTGTACAACACCCGGTATTCATACGGTAGCGAGGGCGCATCCGCGGCGGGCAGGGTGGCATCGTATTGTGCACGGCGCTTCGGGTTCGAAAGCACCTCATACGCCTGCTGCACCCCCAGGAATAACTCGGTCTCGCCTGCAGCTTTGTTTTTATCGGGGTGCAGTTTCTGTGCGGATTCGAGATAGGCGCGCTTGATCTCCTCCGCTGATGCTTCCCGCGAAACACCAAGAATAGCATAATAATCCAGCGGAGGATACGACATGGTCACCCGACAAGTTGTGCGAGGATCACACTGATGTTGTCCGGTCCGCCGGCAATATTCGCCGCCGTGACAAGGTTTTGGCAGGCGCGTTGCAGGTTGGGGGCTTCAGTAATCGACCGGACGATATCCTGTTCGGCGACAACACCCCATAACCCGTCGCTGCAGATCATCAAATATCCGGGCTGTGGGAAGGCAAGCGTAAAAATATCCGGGTCGAGGATCTCGCCCTGGCCCAGTGCGCGGTACAACACATTGCGGTGCGGGTAATTTACCGCCTCCTCGGGAGTGATGTGACCAAGTTCCTCGAGTCGTTTGACCAGCGAGTGATCGCGCGTGATCGCCTCGATCCTCCCGTCGGGGAAGACGAAATAGGCGCGGCTGTCACCTACATGCGCGACTGTGATCTGCTGCCCGAGCACGAGCGCGGCGGTTAGAGTCGTTCCGCTCCCGGGAGCCTCGTGCTGGATCGCGCGCTGCGCCTCCGCGACGGCAGAGTGCATGATTTCCTGGAATGATTCGTCCATCGTGTCGGTTTTGACCTGGAACAGATATGGGTGGAATTTTTTCAGAATGAACCCTGCCACTGAGCGGATCGCGGCGTTGCTCGCCACCTCGCCGAACTGGTGCCCGCCCATACCATCCGCGATAACGTACAAGCCAAAGGGCAGATTGCCCGAGTTGCCCGCCATGGTTGTTGTGATGGAAAGCAGGCTGTCTTCATTCAACTCGCGCTGTTTCCCCACCGATTGCCCGCTGGCGGAGATTAACTGCTGCAGTTCGAAGCGCGGGTTCTGGTTATTCACAATCGCGCGGATCTGATCCTCGCTGAGCGGCGCGGTGTTTGCCACATCCTGCGCCTTGTTGGCAGGAGGTTGTTGCTTTCTTGACAGCCAGCCGAAGAGTTTATTCACAAGCACTCCTTTAATGCGATCGGATTCACGCGAGCAACGCGTACATCTGATGATCAGTGGAACCAATGTACACAATATCATCGTAGACAAGAGGCGATCCGGTGATCGCTCCCTGCGTACCAAACTTCCAGCGAAGTCTGCCGGTGCGGTATTCGAGGCAATACAGGTTGCCGTCCACCGATCCGCAGTACAGCGAGTCCTTGTATACCACGGGCGACCCGTTCACCTGGTGTTCGGTGCGGAAGCGCCACACTTCCTTCGAGTTCCTTGCGTCCACCGCGTAGATGAACCCGTCCGCCGCGCCCGTGAATACCAGATCGTCTGAAACGCAGGGCGTGCTGATCGAGGCCTTGCCGAGCCTGAAGCGCCAGATCACCCAGCCGTTGCGCGGGTCGAGTGAATACAGTGTGGCATCGACGGAGGTGAAATACAACGCCTGTGCTCCCGCCACCGTGGATGAGGTGATCGCCCGCTTGGCATGGAAGCGCCACTTGAGATCGCCGCGGAAATCCACGGCGTAATAATCGCCGCTTTCACAACCGACGTATACGAGATCGTTCATCACGAACGGCGTGGAACGGACTGCATCCGCCGTCTCGAACCTCCATACCATGCGTCCGGAATTCAAATTCACCGCGTGCAGGCATTTATCGTCCGAGCCGATGAAGATGTGCCCCTCAGCGATGCGTGGTGAGGAACGGATGGGAGCGTCGGTGTAATACGTCCAAACCACCTTGCCCGATCGCGCGCTCACCACGTGCAGACGGCGATCCTCAGAGCCTATGTAAATATTCCCATCCATAATGGCTGGGCGTGAAACGACCCCTCCATCGGTGGGATACTTCCATTGAAATTTTCCGTCTGTCGCATTCAACGCGTACAGGTTGTTATCGTAACAGCCAAAGTACAATCCGCCCTGAAAGATCGTCGGTGTGCCGCGGATCTCATCCTCACACTTGAAAACCCACAAGGGCTTGATCCCGCTGTTGGTGAGGGCGGGGTTGGTCTGTGGGCGCATGCGCACCAGCGCGCCGGTCTTTTGCGCCACACCGGCGAGCGCCTGTTTCATATCCGCCGCAGTGCGGAAGCGGCTTTCGGGGTTGTATTCGAGGGCGGTGTTTACGACCGTCTCCAGTTCGGCGGATACAGCGGGATTGATCCTCCGCAGTGGGCGTTCGCCAAACGAAAACGGCGGTTCGATGCGCGGGTCGCGGCGCGATAACGCGTGGTGGATGGTGGCGCCGAGGGCGTAGATATCCGCTGCAGGCGTAGCTTCGCCGCGGTATTGTTCAGGCGGAGAATATCCCTCGGTGCCGATCATCGTCCCCCTGATCCCGGTCTGGAACGTCTTGGCGATCCCGAAATCGACGAGGATCACATCTCCGCTGTGGTTGATCATCACGTTCGATGGCTTCATGTCGCGGAAGATGATGGGGTCGGGTTTGTGCCGGTGCAGGTAATCGAGTACGTCGCACAGTTCAAGCGCCCAGGTAAGCACCTGATCTTCAGGGAGGAACCCATTTGTGTCGTTGATGATCGCTTCCATATCCTTGCCATGGATGAAATCCAGGACGAGATATGATCGGCTTTCCACGGTGAAATAATCGTTGATGCGCGGGATCGAGGGATGATTGAGCGTGGCAAGCAGGTTGGCTTCGCGCTCGAAGTTTTGTACGATGGTCTGCCGCACAACGGGATCGGGGGCGGTATTAATCATTTCCTTCACTGCCACCAGCTTGGTCACGTTGGGGAAGTGCATATCGCGGGCGCGGTAGACCGAACCCATGCCCCCAACGCCAATCACCTCCTGAATCGAATAGCGGCCGGCAAGCGTTGCGCCCGCCTGAAGTTGACGCGGAGTGGAAGATTGTTGATCACCCCGATCATCGGACAACTCAGGGAATATTCTCGTTTCCAAAGGTTGCTCCAGTAGTCAACGAATTATAGTTTGCAGTGCTTCGTTTGACAACCGCAGTCGATTTATTAATCTTTCAAATTCGTACATTACCCCGCCCTTCCGAGCGGATCTCCCTTGCCGTCAGGCACGTTCTGCGGGACAATACGCCTTGTGAAAATCCTGGCGGTCAGTGACGAGGTGGTGGAACGGATTTACAACCTGTGTAATAGCGGGCACTTCGACGACGTCAAGTTGATCCTCGGGTGCGGCGACCTGCCTTATACCTATCTCGAAAACATCGTCACGTTACTCAACGTTCCATTGTTTTACGTGCCGGGGAATCACGATCCGGTATACGACTCGAAAAACGTCAATACCCG
>DATKAU010000082.1:0-5919 GCA_035514655.1 Anaerolineales bacterium | reverse complement strand
GGTCAACAGATGGTATACGGCGACGGCGATGAAAACCTCCCTGCCGATGAGAGGCTGTTCAACCGCTTCACCATAGCCATCGACATCATGGGGCACGAACTGACCCACGGTGTGACACAATTCGAAGCCAAACTAGTCTATTCACAGCAACCCGGCGCGCTCAACGAACACATGTCGGATGTATTCGGTTCCCTCGTGAAACAACGCCAACGCGGGCATTCCGCCAGCCAGGCAGACTGGATCATCGGCGAGGGCTTGTTCACTCCCAATGTAAATGGTGTGGGCATCCGCTCGATGAAGGCACCCGGCACGGCATACGACGATCCCGTGCTCGGAAGAGACCCGCAACCAGCCCATATGAGGGATTATGTTAACACCATCAGCGATAACGGCGGCGTGCACATCAATTCAGGCATCCCCAACTACGCCTTTTATCTCGCTGCCCTCGAAATAGGTGGTAACGCGTGGGAGAAGGTTGGGCAGATTTGGTACGTTGCCCTGAGGGATAAACTGACTCAAAACTCAAACTTCGCGGCGTGCGCAAACCTCACCCATCAGGTTGCCGGTGAGCTGTTTGGTACAGGCAGCCTCGAACAACAGGCGGTTAAAAATGGCTGGGAAGGCGTCGGCTTAAGCGTGGAGGGAGGCGGGGCGACCGAACCAGGAGGAGGTTGTCTTGAGGGGTTCCTGCGCTTTATCGGCGCGGCGCCGGCAAGGTAGAGGCTGCCATGGACGTTGAACGAATCCATTTCGAACGAACCGGCGGATTCGCCGGAATCAGACTCGCCGCAGATTTTGATTTGGGCGAGCTTCCCGAGGATCAGGTCACCAGCCTGACAGATCTGCTTGACGAACTCGACTTTGCTGAGTTGCCCGAAAATCTTTCAGATGATTTCTCCGCATCTGACGCGTTTACTTATACGATTACGGTTGAATCGGAGGAGTGGTCGCATACGGTTGTAACGGGCGACTCTCCCAATGATGAAAAAATGCAGGAACTTCTGCAGCTCCTTAACCGCCTTCTCCGGTCACAGAGGAAGAACCAATAATCAAAAAATCTCCAGGTGTATCACCTGGAGATTTTTTCGTTAGACAGTCGGTCCTGCTTCGAGCACTTCCTTCGAAGTGCCCTCTTCGAAGCTCTTGAAGTTCTCGACGAACTTTTGCGCCAGCGCGCGGTATTTTTTGTTGTAATCGTCCTTGTCCTTCCACGAAGAGGACGGATCAAGCACTTCGTCCGGGACCTCGGGGCACGTGGCCGGAACGTCAAAGCCGAAGACAGGGTCGCGCTTGTATTCCACCTTGTCGAGTTTGCCTGTCAATGCAGCGCTTAGCAGCGCGCGTGTATGCTTGATCGAAATGCGCTTGCCAACACCATACGGTCCGCCCACCCAGCCAGTATTCACGAGCCAGCACTTCACATCGTATTTCTCGATTTTTTGCCGCAACAGTTCGGCATACTTCGACGGATGATGTACCATGAACGGACCGCCGAAACAGGCGGAGAACGTGGGTGCGGGCTCCTTGCCCAATCCCGCTTCGGTCCCTGCGAGTTTGGCTGTATACCCCGAAATGAATTGATACAACGCCTGGTTGACGGACAGCCGTGCAATCGGCGGCATCACTCCGTACGCATCGGATGTGAGGAAGATGATGTTCTTCGGGTGGCCGGCTTTCTTTTCAGGTACCGAGTTGGCGATAAATGTCAGAGGGTAGGATGCGCGCGTATTTTCAGTGATCGAGTCGTCGTCGAGGTTGATCCGGCGGGTGACCGGGTCGAAGGGTACGTTTTCGAGGATCGTCCCAAACATCCGCGTTGTCGAGTAAATTTGCGGCTCTGCGGCTTCCGAAAGGCCAATTACCTTGGCGTAGCATCCGCCTTCGAAGTTGAAGATGCCGTCATCGCTCCACCCGTGTTCGTCGTCGCCGATCAAGCGCCGGGTTGGGTCGGCAGAGAGCGTTGTCTTGCCAGTGCCGCTCAGACCGAAGAACAACGCTACATCGTTCGGGTTCCCCGGGTCGACGTTCGCCGAACAGTGCATCGACATCACACCTTGAAGCGGGAGAAGATAATTCAGCAGTGTGAAGATGGATTTTTTCATCTCGCCTGCATACAGCGTGCCGCCGATGATGGCAAGCTTCCGCTCGAAGTTCAGGAGGATGAATGTGCCGCTGCGCGTACCATCCGTGGCCGGATCTGCCTGGAACGACGGCACACATACAATGGTGAAACTGGGGACAAACGCCGCATACTCCTCGTGAGACCCGGGCAGGATGAACATGTTGCGGATGAACATGCTGTGCCAGGCTTGTTCGGTGAGGAACCGAACATTCAACCGGTATTTTGGATCAGCTCCCGCGTACACATCCTGAACGAAGACATCTCTCGATTTGACATATTCGAGCATCCGGGCAAACAATGCATCAAATTTCACACCTTCAAACGGACGGTTGTACGACCCCCACCAGACGTTCCCCTCTGAATCAGCGTGTTTGACAACGAATTTGTCGTTCGGCGATCTGCCGGTATGTTTGCCGGTATGCGCCACAAAGGGTCCTCCAGCCACGGTTGCGCCTTCCCCGCGGAAGATGGCTTCCTCCTGCAGACACTCCAAGGTCAGGTTCCAAAATGCCGTGCGGACCTCCCGCACCCCGTGGTTTGTCAAATCGTAGTTCGCTTTGCGCGCATCTGCAACTGTGGAAGCAGGCGTATTGCCGTTGTTCAGGTTGCTCATGTTCACCTCGTAGAAATATCCTTGGCTTACTGCTGATCCCTGCCCTGCATGGGAGAATTCCTTATCATCTGAACGATTTTCGGGCATTCACACTCGCATGGTATTAATAACACGACAAGGTTACGGCGGATATGCGAGTTCCGGACTACTCCCTACTGGCAGGGGATCGAGCCCGGTTCGGGGTCGGCCGCCCGCGACCACACCCGGTCAAAATCCTGAAGGTACAGGCTGGCAATTTCGGGGTTGTCCAGAATAATTACATTTTCGTCATTACTTTCCTCGGCGCTAGTGGAGAAGTTCATTGATCCGGTTATGACAAACCTCCCGTCTACGATAATCACCTTGTTGTGCATGAAAGAGGGGTTGCCGTCCTTCCGCACAGCCACGCCGGCACAGTAGAGCGTCCGGAATTCCGCGGCTTCGGTATTGCTCCCGACTTTTTCGTACACGCCAGCCACACTCACGCCGCTTTGTGCGCGTGCAATCATGGCATTGGCAAGCGGGTAATCGGTAAAACTGAACGCAAGGAAGCGCACGCTGGATTGGGCAAAATTCACCACGGGGATGACCGCCTGTTCCAGCGCGTGATCCTCGGAGGTGAAGATGATCCAGATTTGAGTGCCATTCACGTTTGCTGATTGCTCTGCCAATTGTGAAGGAGATGTCGGACCGAAGTGCCCGTCCCACATCTCCTGGAATTCCCGCTCGTAAATCGCTGCCACCGCGGGAGATTGAATCACAATTGTGTTGTTGTCCTGCTTATACACCGCGTTCTCGGTGATATTCGTTGAACCGGTCCATACGGTTTGCGAATCGAAGATCCAGAACTTATTGTGCATCAATGCCGAGCGCGTATCAGCGCGCACTTCGATGCCAGCCTGTTGCAGCATGGCGAACTGCCCGCGATCAGGTTCCTCATCCGCCTCGAGGCCGTGTTCATCGTCTGTCACCCAGCGGACATCCAAACCGCGGTTGTGCGCCGCGATCAATGCATCTGCAACTCGGGTGAGATTAAACTCAAACGCCGCGATGTGAATGCTGTTTTGTGCGGCATTGATCTTCTCGATCAACCTGCCTTCGATCGTATTCTGCCACTGCGCGGGATCGTTGACGAGTAGTGGATCCGTGAAATACACCTCCCACCACGAACCAACCGGGTTTTGAATGGTGGGCAGGATGACGACAGGTGTATCGACGGAGGGCGGCGGAAATGTTTCCGCCGGTGGTAACGCCAGCGTTGCAGTGGAAGCGGCGGGGATGACACCGCCTAAATTTGTGCCCAGCAATGTGGAAAATATGCCGATGACTAAAAGGACGAACAACCCTAAAACGGTTGCGAGCGCGTTTGTCCTCGAGATCCGCCTTCTCCGTGACATGAAAACGACTACCCGGTTTTCTCGATCAGTTCTTTCATCTTGAGGATCAACTGATGCGGCGTCTGGCCCTGCGCGTCAACTGAATCGATGATTTTGTCCAACTCCCCGATCGAAAGATCGTTTGATTTGTCTCCCAGAATGAGTCTCATCTGTTCAGGTAGTTTTTCCTTCAATGCCGTTCTATCGGCAGGATCGGAATATTTTCCCACAGCCCAATTGCCGATCGATCGCAACGCCTGCCGCAATGCCTTCAACCGCGGCGCCGTGGCATCCTCCGCGGCGGCATCGTCTATGCCACTGGTGTCGCTTGCGATCGATTCTGCCAGCGACTGCCCCCAATTGAACATTTCGGTGGCGGCTTCTACTTCCAGCATATCAAGAAGGGATTCGTTGCCGGAAATCTCTTTCTTCGCGCGTTCGATTCGGGTATCAAGATTTGTCATCATCGGAAGTATAGCAGATTTAGGATTCGAGTGCGGCAAAATCCTGCGGGTTGCCCAACGGGAACCGCGCCGCAGACGGATCGATACGCTTAATCAGCCCCAAAAGGACATCGCCGCTTCCTGCCTCGACGTACGCCTGAATCCCTATCCCGCGCATTGTCTCCACCGATTCGGTCCAGCGGACGCGGGACTGCATCTGCGCCTTGATATCCGCGCGCAGCTCGTCGGCAGTCATCATCGCCTTTGCATGTACATTGCCGACTACGGGGATTAACGGATCGCTCATCGAGCAGGCATCCACCGCCTCGTTCCACTCCGCCTGGATGGAGTCCATCAACGGCGAGTGTGCGGCGATGCTCACGGCAAGTGCCACGGCGCGTTTGGCGCCTGCAGCTTTTGCCCCAGCCATGGCACGTTCAAGGGCAGGCTTGTGACCGGAGATTACCACCTGCCCGGGACAATTATCGTTTGCTACTTGAACCACTTCGTCCGCCGTGCTGGCTTCAGAGCAGACTTTTTCCAATGTGGGTATATCCACGCCTAGAATCGCCGCCATGCCGCCCGGATTCATTTCGCCGGCGCGTTTCATTAATTCGCCGCGTGTACGGACGAGCCTGAGTCCATCGGCGAAGGTCAAAGCGCCACACGCCGCGATGGCGGAAATTTCGCCGAGGGAATGCCCTGCAAGCGCGGCAGGCTTGAGCGGGGATCGATCCGAAAACACCATCCACGCAGCGAGGGAGTGCACGAATAAAGAGGGTTGCGTGTTGACTGTATCGTTGAGCTCGGTGTCGGGTCCATCCCACATCAGGGCAGAGAAGGCAATGCCGAAGAGTGCGTCCGCTTCGTCGAAGAGTTGTTTTGCTATTGGATGATTCGCGGCGAGGTCCTTGCCCATGCCAACGGCTTGCGAGCCTTGACCTGGGAAAACAAATGCTGTGGTCTGTGAATTGAGTCTCATGAGATTTAAAACACAAACGGGTCGTGTTCGTCACGACCCGCCGGCGGTTTACTCGGATTTCTTCTTTTCCTTCTTGACTTCGACAACTTCACGTCCCTCGTAGAAGCCGCAGTTCGGGCACACGGTGTGCGGAAGCCGCATGGAACCGCAGTTCGAGCACGCGGTCAGGTTGCGGGCTTGCAATGCATCGTGCGCACGCCGGTTATTGCGGCGGCTCTTCGAGTGTTTGCGTTTTGGATGTGGAGGCATTCGTCGTACTCCTTTATTTTGCACTTGCGGGGACACATGCCCCACGGTTTTGGCTTGAAGCGGGCAGATTATAGCGTCTGGAGATGGGTGCGTCAAGTATGGGTTTGGCTTATAATTAATTATTCGTCGGTCCCATTCCTGTTTCGGTTCATTGG
>DATKAU010000081.1:0-2530 GCA_035514655.1 Anaerolineales bacterium | reverse complement strand
AGTAATAACGTCTTACAGGAATGCAATCAGCTCGGGAAGCATATCTGGAAAGTCAAGCCACAAAAATCGAGGGAATTTTCTAAATAGGCTAGGTGATCTCTGCAGAACAAAGGATTTTACCGCCGCTCCCGCGCCTGGCTGTTGATGGAAAGCGCTCACATTTATGCTACACTTGTCCACCTTATATAATGGCAACCGGATCAGCCAATTACCGCCTTCCCTTCTGGGTTAAATTCATGTACGGTTCCGGCGATTGGGGCATCTCGAGCATCGGCATGATGCGCTCGATCTTCCTCGCCCTGTATCTCACGGATGTCGTGGGACTTGAGCCGCGTCTCGCCTCATTCGGAGCTCTTGTGGGAATTGTGTGGGATGCCATCAACGACCCGATCATCGGATTCCTCAGCGACCGTTTGAGGACACGCTGGGGACGCCGCCGTCCGTTTTTATTGTGGTTTGCCATACCGTTCGGGCTGAGTTTCGTCATCCTGTGGTCTGCGCCAAACTGGGACAACCAGGTTGCGTTATTGACCTACGTGACCCTGTCCTTCATGATCTCAGACACGTTGACGACGCTTGTGACTGTCCCGTTTCTTTCACTGACCCCCGAGCTGACTCCCGATTACGATGAACGAACCTCGCTGACGAGTTTCCGGTCCGTCTTCCAATTGATCGGCGCGCTTTCGATGGTTGTTGCCGCGCCTTCGATCGTGGATGCGATCATCCGGGCGGGCGGCACCCAGCAGCAAGGATTCATGACCGTCGGCGCGATCTTCGGTTCCATCGGTGCCATCCCCTTGATCCTGATCGGCTTGTTTATCCGCGAACGAGCCAGGCCCGAGCAATCAGAATCAATCCCGTTCCGCGAAACGCTCAGCATCGCGTGGCAAAACGTGCCCTTCCGGTATTCGGTCGGCATCCATTTGCTGAACTGGTCTGCCGTGGATATGGTGGCAGTGACCTTCCCGTACTTCCTGCTCTACTGGGTTGGACAGGGGGATCTGCTCGCCACGATCCGCATTGGCGGCGTGGAACTGGCATATGAGTCCGCCTTCTTCGGCATTCTGATGCTGGTTTGCATCCTTTTTGTGCCATTCTGGCTGTGGCTGTCGAAAATCCGGAACAAGCGCGAAGCCTACATCCTCGGCATGGCTTTCTGGGTGGCAGTGACATTCATGATCTACACGGTCCAGCCCGGGCAGGAATATACCCTGCTCCTTCTTGCCGCGCTGGCAGGGATCGGCGTCTCGGCGGCGTACACCATGCCGGATTCGCTATTTGCGGATGTTATAGAGTGGGATGAGCTGCGCACCCGCCGCAGGCAGGAGGGGATCTTTTATGGCATCCGCGCCTTGATCCGCAAGTTGACCGGCGCGTTGATGATCTTCCTCACCTTGCAGGCATTGGGTTGGTCGGGGTACATATCCCCACCCGATGGCGCGTTGCAATTCACACAAAGCGACTCTGTCCTTCAAATGATCCGCCTGCTGGTCTCACCGTTCGGCGCATTGATGCTTTCCGGCACGATCGTCCTAGCCTGGTTGTTTCCGCTTTCACGGGAAAAACACAACCGCATTCAACGTTTGCTCGAACGAAGACGCGAGCGCACGACAGGCTGAATCGCACCATTCAGAAGCGTGATCTTTGTATCCCGCGCGCATGACGCTTGGCACTAGGCATTCAAATTGGGGAGGTTCATAATCAGGGTGGCAGATTATTTCGCCAAATCTTGTCCAACTACTCAGATAAGAGAGACCTGACAGGAGTTGCCCATGCCCGCAAAAGGCTGGATCAAAGTCAGCGATACCTATTGCAAAGGCTGTGAACTTTGCATCCCGGCATGTCCACAAGGGGTGATGGAACTGGACATGGCGAGGCTTACCCCGAAAGGCTACCACCCCGCGCACACGTTCAAGGACGGCTGCACGGGGTGTGCCATTTGTGCCATCGTCTGCCCCGATGCGGCGATCACGGTGTATCGCGAGATCACAAAAGCTGTTCCCGTAACGGCATAGCTTTGCCACAGAGATCGCAGAGACCGTTGAGAAAACCTTCAAAAAAATCTCAGTGAACTCAGTGTGCTCTGTGGCTACGATGGAGAATCCATGACACGTGAATTATGGAAGGGCAACGAAGCCATCGCTGAAGCCGCGGTACGCGCGGGGCTTGAAGCGTACTTCGGCTACCCCATCACACCCCAGACCGAAATCCTCGAATATCTTTCCAAACGCATGCCAGAACTCGGGCGCGCGTTTGTGCAAGCCGAAAGCGAGCTCGGCGCGATCAACATGGTTTATGGCGCGGCCTGCGCGGGTGTGCGCGTGATGTCCACATCGTCGAGCCCGGGTGTGAGTTTGATGATGGAAGGTCTGTCGTACATCGCGGGTACGGAGGTGCCGGCGGTGCTGGTCAACGTGATGCGCGGCGGGCCGGGCCTCGGCAACATCGCGCCGGCGCAGGGCGATTACAACCAGGCGGTGCACGGCGGCGGTCACGGCGATTATCGCAACATCGTGCTGGCTCCCGCGTC
>DATKAU010000080.1:0-6603 GCA_035514655.1 Anaerolineales bacterium | reverse complement strand
TGATGTCTGCGATGGGTAGTTCGGCGAGCATCCGCGAAGTGACGCGAGTGACGTCCTCGGCTTTCACCTGGATGTAAACCTTCTCTGCATCCTCCTCATTTTGAACGGGTTCGCCATACCCTGACAGATCATGCCCGTTTGACCCTGCCAGGACCACGCCGATCAATTTGAAGGGCGCGATGCGGCGCGAGAGGTCGCCGATACCGCCGTCGTATTTCAACTGCCCGTGGTGGATGATGATGATCCGTTCGCATAACGCAGTGACATCCGCCATATAGTGACTCGTAAGCAAAATTGTCGCGCCGGTGCGTTTGTTGTATTCGCGCAAAAACTCGCGGATGCGCGCCTGACCGGTGATATCGAGCCCGATGGTGGGTTCATCGAGGAACAACACCTTTGGGCGATGCAGTAAACCGACGGCAATCTCGCATTTCATCCGTTCGCCGAGTGAGAGGTTGCGCACAGGCTTTTTCATCAACGGCTCGAGTTCGAGGAGATCATCCAGTTCCTTGAATGTTTTCCTGTATTCATCGTCCGGGATTCGATAGATGGCTTGATTCAACAGATAGGAATCTGCTGCGGGGATATCCCACGACAGTCGGTTGCGCTGACCCATCACAAGGGTCATCGAACGGAGATAGTCCGACTTCAGTTCCCACGGTGTGAATCCCAGCACATTCGCCGTACCGCCAGTGGGATGAAGCAAACCAGCCAGCATTTTCAACGTTGTCGTTTTGCCCGCGCCGTTGGGTCCGAGAAAGCCCACGACTTCGCCTTGCTCGATTTTGAAGTTGACTTCCTGCACGGCTTTCACATCCTTATATTTGCGTTTGAAGAAGCCGCGCACTGCCGCGCTGAATCCGCCTTCGCGTTCGGGCACCTGATAGGTCTTGCTGAGTTGTTCCGCTCGTATGGTTACGTTGGGCATGAAAACGACTCCGGTAAGGGAGCAAGTTTATCATTAATAGAACAAAGGTGCTAGACAAGTGCAATCAAGGCAGTTCAGGCAATAGGCTGCTGAAAATCCATTCGTTAAAAAATTCGTCCAGATTTCTTCCACTGATCTCTTCGGCGACAGAAATAAACTCATCAGTTCCCGCCACCCCATACCGGTAACGTTCCGCATATGTGCGCACGATCGCGAAAAATGTTTCCTCCCCAACCTCCTCACGCAGAGCTTGCAGGACAATCGCGCCGCCGAAATACGATTTGATTGTATAGAGGTCTCTTCGCGATGGCCCTGCCACCGGAAATTGCGAATCAAAACTGGATTCCCGGTATGCCCGCGCGGCAAGCGCGATCGCCGCGGGATCGTTTTGAGAATTCCACAGCCACTCCGCGTAGGTGGCAAACCCCTCCTTGAGCCAGATATCCTGCCAGTTTTCGAGGCTGACGCTGTTGCCAAACCATTGATGGGCAATTTCGTGCACGACGACATTCTCGGCGTTCATGAACGGGCAGTGCAGGGACAGCGATTGTCCTTCCAGTGCCAGCATTGCCTTGTCACAGATCCCTGCCTGGCTTGTCACGACAACGCCGTACTCATCGAAGGGATAGGGACCGAACAATTCCTCCAGAAAGACCAGCACCTCCGGGATGATGTCGTATGCCTGCCGTTCCACCGCAGGGTAGTCCATTGGGAAATAGTTGCGGATCAAAATTCCATTTGAGGCTGTTCCGGTGACGACATCATATTGATCGACGCTGATGGAGGCAAGATAGGTCGCCATCGGTTCGTTCATTTCCCAAATGTATGTGGTTGAGCCATTTTGCTGAATCGTGTTTTGAAGCGAGCCTGTCGCGGCGACCATCCACGGGTCAGGTACGGTGATCTCGAATTGATACGTTGCCTTATCGCGTGGGTGGTTGTTATTCGGGAACCAACTTGAAGCAGCAGCAGGCTCACTCCAGACATTAATCGCCCCGTCCGGGCTGTGCGACCAGCCGATTTCAAAAGGGGCGGCTTCCGTTCGGATCAAACCAGGCATTCCATGGTACAGCACGCTGACCTGAAATTCATCCCCCGGCATCAATGGTTGATTGGGTGTGATGGTCAGTTCATTTTCATTGATGGAAAACAGGGCGGGTTCCCCATTAACCGTGATGGCATCCACTGTGAGATCCACCAGATCGAGATTGAAAGTAATTAACTGTTCCGTCGCTGTGGCTTGGAGTTGAACCTGTCCGTTTAGCGTATTTGCGGGAGGATCAATATCCAACACGAGCGCATATGTTTCAACGTCGTAGCCGCCGTTTCCGAGTGTTGTGTAATACGTGTCCCCGATTCCCGGTGCGCCGGTTCCGGGCTCAGGCGTCGACGTGGGCGTGGCGGGAGGAGTCGGTGTGAAATTGGATGGCGCGGTCGGCGCGGGGGAATCTGTGGGAAGTGGAGAGGTTGAAATGCAACCCAAAAGGAACAGGATTGCACCCAGGAGAATCCAACGGTTGTAGAGAATCAACGTGACGAGTCCTTCATGTATGGCAGTCTCGACCGCCGATACGATCAAGAGTCAAACGCAGAAACCCGATACCACACGTCCACACCTACGTGGATCGTCTTGCTGTGCTGAATGTCCATGCCGAGGCTCGGTTCGGGCGCTGCCTTGCCCGCCGACCGCATCGGCATTGCCTGCGCGGCAAACGGCATGAAAGGCATTTCTTCATCGTAAAGATTTTCGATCAGATCGTACACGCCCAGAAGTTTCACACCCAGCGATTGGGCAACCTTGTCCGCCCTGGTTTTTGCCTTTCCAAGGGCAGTCTCCAGCCCGTGTTCCCGCGCGGCTTCCTCGGGGTACTTCCATTCGAGGTGTTCGAGCGCCGCGTTCTTTTGCAAGGCGATGATGTCGAGCAGTTCGGCGAGTTGATCCAGTTTTTCACATTTGATTTTCAGGCGATATGTCGCGCTGGATGACTTTAGCAGTGCGCCGCTTGACGTTTCGATATGGACTCCCTGCAACTGGATCGCCTCGGGACTCAGCCCAAAGTTGACCAACGCTTCGACGAGCTGGCTCACCTCTTTGGCTTTCTTCATTGCTGCATCCCCGCTGACGAGCGACGAACCTCGCACCGTCACGAATAAGTCCGCGTGGTCGGCGGAAATTTCCTCCTTGTGGGAGGCTGAGATTTTGATGGTATCGGGTTTGGAATCCATTTGCTGATCCTTTCTTGACGTGGTTCGTAATTCTCCCCTGATCGACTGTTAGTGTGTGAATGGCTCCGGTCGTTTTTCATGCAGCCGGTAGGGGATCATCATCAAAAACCCGATGGCAATCACAGCCTGTCCGATCAACACGCCACTCGCCTGCCACGGACCGAAATATGGCACCATCGGCACTGGCTGAGATCCCCATCCGAATACGTCTGCCATGCCGGTGAAGACCGAGATCACATAGCCGGTGCCCACGAGGCGTGAACCAAAGTCCGCGATGATGCTCCGTTGTTCATTGCCCCACAGTGCGTGAAGCCCCACAAAGCCGCCCAGGCTGATCATCGCCAGCCCGATCAGGAACACCGCGATCTGGATGAAACCGACCACCGGGCTGCGATCCCATCCGAACCAGTCGGGTTTGGCTCCGACCACCAAAACGAACAACCCTGTGAAAACCGAGATCAGGCTCAAGCGGATGCGCAGATATGATACGCGAAAAGCGGGTTCAGTATTTACATTCATCAGGGCAGATGCTCCCGGAGGAATCTCAGCCAGTTTCCGCCCAGAATATTCTCCACGTCTGTGTCGTTGTAACCGCGTTCAAGCAATTTCGAGCCCACCAGTTGAAGATCGGCAACCGATTCAATCCCCGGCGGGACGGATTGCAAACCAAAGCCGCCATCGAAATCGGATCCGATTCCGGCATGCAGGGAATCGCCCGCCAACTGGCAGACGTGATCGATGTGCGCAATGTATGCATCCAGCCCCACTTCTTCGCGGCGGCTTCCGGACTGGCGCGCCCAGCCCACCCGGAGGAATGTGTTGAACGGCACGGAACCAATCACACCGCCGCGTTCGATCAAGCCGTGGATGACGCGGTCGGGCAGGTGCCGGTTTGTATCCGCACCCGGCATCAACGCGGCGCAGTTGGCGTGGCTTGCCATGATCGGGCCTTCATAATGATCGAGCGATTCAAGTGCGGCAGCCTCGTCCATATGGCTGAGGTCGAGGATGAAATTGAAATCCGACATCTCCGAAAGAAGTGTGCGTCCTTCCTCAGTCAATGGCCCCGGCTCCTTTGTGCCGCCGCAATAGCGCGTGCCCAGCCATGCGGGACCGATCATCCGCAGACCCAGTTCCCACCACTCGCGCAGTTCATCGACATGGCGGATTCCCTCCGCGCCTTCCATCAGCAGAATCAAGCCGACGGGGCGGCCTTCATCCTGTGAGTCTCGTGCGGGCGTGGACCAAAGCTCCAGTAAAGAATCAAGTTCCTTCGTCGAGGGGATGAGGCGGAATTTGTCCGGGTGGGAATCGGTTAATTTATGATAGAGCAGGATCTGGTCGCGATAAAGTCGGCGGGCGGTGTCGAAATCGGGGTACCACAGCGTATCCCACAGTTCGCGCTTGCGCGCAGGCGCGGCAAAGAGGGTGGCAAACACCACAGCCACGCGTCCGCGTTGGTACTCATCCCAGCCAAGCAGGGAGTCGCCGTTCCGTCCGGGGATCAGGGTGTTCGCTTCAAGGCGGCGCGTTTCCGCCAGCGGGCGTGTGTAATCGCGCTGGAAAGTGAGCATGTTCCACGCGATATCTTCATGAGAATCGATGATCAAATGCATGTGATAAAAAAGCGCACCGCAGGGCGCGCTCTTTATTTATCCTTCGGTGGGTTCTTCCGGGGGTGCCTCTGCAGGCGTTTCTTCGGCAGGTGGTTCTTCGGCCGGTGTCTGTTCGGCGGGTGGTTCTTCTGCAGGCGTTTCTTCTGCCGGTGCCTGTTCGGCGGGCGCATCCGGGAACTCTTCGTCTGCATCCGCATCGAACTCGGCGGCGAGCAGTTTGAAGTCCTTGTCGGCGTAGGCGGCTGAATCGACCCGGCGCAAGCTCAAGCCGATGCGATGTTGTTCAGAATCGATGCGGATCACCCGCAAGATCTTGACATCGTTTTCGCGGAGCACTTCCTTCGGATGCTCGATGCGGTGATCCGCCATCTCGGAGATGTGGATCAAGCCTTCGATATCGTCGTCGAGACGGGCGAACGCACCGAACTTCGTAAGGCGCGTGATCTTGCCTTCGACAAGCTGACCGACACTGTATTTTTCGACGCGCGATGCCCACGGGTCGTCCAGCAGGGCGCGGACGGAAAGCCCGATGCGCTTCTTTTCGCGGTCCACGTTGATGACCTTGACTTTGACTTCCTGCCCCACTTCGAGCACTTCGCGCGGGTGTTCGATGTGATCCCACGAAAGTTCCGAGAGGTGCACGAGGCCGTCTGCGCCGTTGATGTTGATGAATGCCCCGAAATTGGCGAGGCTGGTGACGCGGCCCGTGTAGACCTTGCCTTCTTCGAGCTCGTCGATCACGCGCTCCTTGAGCGACTGGCGCGACTCGGTGTTGGCAGCGCGCTCTGAAAGGATCAGGCGCCTGCGTTCGCGATCGACTTCGATCACGCGGACCGAGATCGGCTGGCCCACCATCTTTTGAAAACGCTGTTCGGGGGTGTCGCCGGTTGTCTGGCTGCGGCGCAGTGCGCTGATCTGTGAGGACGGCACGAAGCCGCGCAATCCCTCCACGCCGACGATTAGTCCGCCCTTGTTGAAACCGATGATCTTGCTTTCGATCACTTCGCCGTCGGTGACCAGCTTCTCGACGTTATCCCACGAAATCTGCTCCTGTGCGCGCTTGAGCGAGAGCACAACGTTGCCGTTGTCATCCTCCGGGTTGATTACATACACATGGACTTCATCGCCGACTTTTAAAGCCTCGCGTTCCTTCGGCGTCAACTGTTCCAATTCACGACCAGAAACCACACCCTCCGATTTCGCGCCGATGCTGATGAGCACCTGCGAAGGACCGACGCTCGCAATCATGCCCTTGCGGATTTCACCGGGCTGAGGGAGGTCAACACTTAATTCCTGCTCGTTGAGCAGGGATTCCATCGATTGGTTGTTGTTTGAATTTCCTTGTTCTCCCTGCTGATTTTCATCGCTCCCTTGGGCGGGCAGGGACTGGTTCTGATCTGTCACTTGATGCTCCGGGTAGAAAAATGTAAGCGGAATTATACAGGTGAATGGACAACTTGACAACCCGTTGCCGATCAAACGGCGAATTAACCGTGGTTTGGAGCGGTTTTTTGGTGGATTTCATGTTGTTGGCGGTAAAATAACATGTTGGCAATATCGAAACACGCGTTATAATCACGCTTCGGAGTCAAATTAATGCCACCCATTTTTCCATTTACAGCCATTGTCGGTCAGGAGCGTATGCGGCGCGCGCTCATTTTGAACGCCGTGGACACCCGCATCGGCGGCGTGTTAATCCGCGGTGAGCGCGGCACAGCCAAATCGACTGCGGCGCGTGCCCTCGCCGCCTTGCTTCCCAAAGTTAAGGTTGTGGATGACTGCCGCTTCGGTTGTGATCCAGATAAGCCCAACACCTGGTGCACCGAATGCAAG
>DATKAU010000079.1:0-5772 GCA_035514655.1 Anaerolineales bacterium | reverse complement strand
GGACGCAACCTGCGACCCGATGCTCGGACCGACGCTGTCGAACCGGATCACCGCCACGCTCGAGCCTGATTCTGCCTCCAGAGCTGAGATAATAACATCGCGTAGTTCGTTATCGAGGAACGACGAGCGAATGAGCAACGTGCCGTCTTCGGTGGTCTGAACCTGCGCGTCATCGATGCTGGCAGTTTCATACAAAGCTACTACTTCGGCAGGCTGCGGGGTTTTCCCCTGTTCATACTGCACTTCGAGGAGGGAACCTCCGGTGAAATCAATCGAGAGGGGGAGACCCTGCGTGGCAAGGATGACCAGCCCTGGAACGATGACCAGAACCGAGATTAGAAAATATAGATAACGTCTGCTGATAATATCAATCATTTTCGCGTCCTAACTAGATGCCGAACCAGCGGGGGAAGTTGGTTGGTTTGAAAGTTTGAAGGAACAGGACAAGCAGGGTACGGGTGATGAAGACCGCCGTGAACAGCGAAATGCCGACGCCTAATGCCAGGGTGAGTGAAAAGCCTTTCACAATCGTCGCGCCAAAGGTGGAACCGAACCAGTACAAGATCAAAGAAGTGATGATCGTCGTCACATTCGATTCCCAAATGGAGGGCCAGGCCCGCGTCCAGCCTTGATCCACCGCCTGGGTCAGCGACCTGCCGTTTCGCAGTTCCTCCTTGAGGCGTTCGAAGATCAGGATGTTGGCATCCAGCGCCGCGCCCGTGCTCAGGAGAAAGCCTGCGATACCGGGCAGTGTAAGAGTGAAGTGGAAGTATTTGAAAATTGCGAATGCGATAACGGCATAAATGAGGATAGCCAGGTCGGCGACGAGGCCGGGCATGCGGTAATAAATGCCCATGAAGAGCATCACAATAACCATGCCTATCGAGCCAGCCACCAGGCTTTTCTGAAGTGAGTCTTCACCAAGTGTTGGACCGATAATGCGTGTCTCCACCACTTTCAGTGGGATGGGGAGAGAGCCGTAGCGCAATTGGACTGCCAGTGCATTCGCTGATTCGACGGTGAAATTACCAGTGATTTGACCCTGCCCGCCGATGATAGGATCGTCGATTCTCGGTGCGGATACAACGGTTTTGTCAAGAACAATCGAAAGGGTTTTGCCTGTGTTTGCTGAGGTGTGATCGCCGAAAATGGTGGCGCCTTCTGATGTCAGAACGAAATCGATGGTGGGAAATCCGCTGATATCGACACCCACATTCACACTGCGGAGTTCTTTGCCGGTCATGATCGTGTGATAAACGGTATCGGTGGGAGAACCTTCGACCGAAGGTGTTTCTGATTCTTTTGGCAGAAAGTCAGTTCGAAGAATCGCGCCTTCCTCCGGCGTGAAGTCGCCTGTATCCACAAATTCGAGCAAGCCGGTTTGTTGAATGATATCGAGGATCGCGTCAGCATCCTCCGCACCCGGGAATTCACCGACGATTCTGCGGTCACCCGCCACCTGGATCAGGTTCTCGCTGACGCCGAGGGCGTTTGTGCGGTTCTCAACAATATTCCGGGCGGTTTCCATCGATTCGCGCGTAACTTCTGTCCCGGCGGGGAGGTCGGCTTCGAGCAGTACCTGCAAACCGCCCTGCAGATCAAGCCCGAGGCGTGGTTGTGCATCCCGCTCGAACCAGACTTGATTCGCATTAAATGGATTCGGTATTTGGATCTCCCGGCTAAGGACCACCCATAGTGCCAGGGTAAGAACAAACGCGATTGTGATAATTCGATTGGTCAGGTTGCGATACATGCTGTGATATCTCCATCCACGAAAATGTGGCGCTGGGTTTCGATACGAGCGGTGTACTCCGCTCTACTCAATCACCAAGTGCCACGCGGCGGTGATTATACTACTGTTCCTACTTTAGATAGACCCAGTCGTTGAAGACGACGTCGAGATCGCAGGAGCAGTTCTTTTCCGCGAGCGATTGCAGGATCTCAGGCGTGGCTTCCTCCCATGCAAGCGTCCCGGTGTATTCTCTGAGGAATGCGTCGAACGCTTCACTGCCCATGGACTTGCGTAATTCAACGAAGAACAACGGACCCCGCCCATAGACGATGGCGCCGTATTCCACCCCCGAATATCGTGCAACAGGAAGCCCGATCGGGATGGTTGAATATTCCACCCGCGCCCAGCGGCTTTCCAAGGAGGCGATGAATCCCTCCTCGCCCTGCGCTCCGTATTCATCGGCGTAATATTGCAGCGTGACAAACTGGGTCAGTGCTTCATCGAGCCACGGGTCGTCCAGCTGGTCGCTGCCGATCAAGTTGTAGAACCACTGATGACCCACCTCGTGCACGACAGTCGATTCGAGGTAATTCCTTGTGATTTCATCGCTGATATCGTACGTCCAGGATGTGATCGCGACGATGCCCGGGTATTCAATTCCGAGCGCACGTGTTGGTGTCGCTACGATGTCCAATTCGGTGTATGGGAACTGTGCATACCGCGTACTGAAAATTTCCACGGCGCGGGCGGCGATCTCCACCGCAGTTTGCGATCCATGCTCAAAGCCGGAGGGCGCATAACTTCGGATGGTGTAATCGCCAAAATCCTGGGAGAGCTCCTGATACACTGAACTTGCCGCGAGATAAAAATCACGTGTCGGACCCGCCGCGACGGTCAACACCTGATCCTGCCCGGCTTCGAGGCGGTCTATCTCGACCCCGGACGTGACCAGCGTCAACCCCTTCGGAGCAAGGACACGCACCCGGTAAAAGGACGAGTCAGCGTAGATAAGGTCACCATCCTGCGATGGGATTTCGGCATTCCAACCCTCATCGTCATAAACTGAAATCATCGGGTAGGCGTGGGCTAATGCGAGCACACCTTCTGCGTAGGCGAGAACCCCATAATTCAGATCGAGAGAATCAGGAATTTCAACAGAGAAATCCATGTGAACAATAATGTTTTCACCGGGCTGAAGCCCCCCAACGAGAGGGACGATCATCAGGCTGTTGTTGAGATCATATCTGGCATCGGCAGGCGATTCATCGACGCGCAGGTTGGAGATTTGCATCGTGCCGCCGAGAATATTCGGGAATAACCGGAATTGAATTTCATTGAGCAGGACGTTTTCCGTGTTTGTGTATCGGACATTGAGAGTCCCTGTGAGGCTGAGGAGATCGTCGGCGAGATCCAAATCCATGTGATATACACTGGCGCCAGCCAGCGCATCAAGGACAGGTTGGGCAGAAGGGACCAGCCCGGCTCTGTAGATTGAGCGATCGTCCCAGTCGATCGTGGACGGATCAAGATCAGGCAGGGGAGTGGACTCCGGCGTGGGGGAGGGAAATGTACAGGAAATGGCGATCAAGCCAAGGCTGAGGATGGAAGCGAGGATCTTTTTCATGGGTCATGTTTGTGAAGTGAGTCCAATGCTTTTTGCAGGACATCTTCGGGGGTGAGGTCATCTGTCGGGATTATGATGTGTGCGTGCTCGCGCGCGTGAGCCAGCCTGCGGAGTTGTTCATTGTAGTCTTTTTCCTGCCAGTCCAGTTTGCGGCGTGCGGTGCTAATTTCAAAGGAGGATTGCAAATAGATCAGGAAATCGGGTTTGCTGATGATCTGCCACATGGCTTGCACGTAGGAATGTTCCTGCGCGATATGGCGGCAGGCATAGCCGCGTTTTTCCAGCCCCAAAATAAGCGTAGACTTGCCGGATCCGCACGGACCGACAACACCGATTAGTAGTCGTTTACTGGGAGGCTCCATGAGTTAACGGTTGTTCAACATCAACTTCCTGAGTTGTTCAGGTCCGCCCAGGACGGCGAGGGTATCGCCTGCCTGGAGCGGGACGGTGTCCTTGGGATGAAGTTCCGATGTCTGATTGTGCCTCAGGAGAATGACATTAAGTTTGAAATTGTCCTCCACATATCCTATCGTCCTGTTTGCGAGTTTTGAGCCGGGCGAGATGGTAAACCGCGCCAGACTGAACTGTTGACCCTCGATGGAAATGGGATTGGTGACATCCGCACCTGCGGCGGCGGAGGCAAACACCGGGGCGGCCATTTCCGTTGCGCTGAGCGCCGTGAAACCAAACTGTTCCCGCAATGCCTGCGCGAAATCCTCGTCGAAGATTCGTATGACGACATGAATCTCCGGGTTGAGCGTGCGCGCTTTCAAGGCGATTTGCAGGTTCATCGCATCGTTCTGGCTGGCGAGGATGATGGTCTGCGCCGATTTTATGTTTGCCGCTTCGAGCGTGACGGGTCGCGTCGCATCCGCCTGAATGATCGGGATCTTCATCTTTTGCACCGCGCTGATGAGATCCGTGGCGGGGTCCAGCTCGATGACCACGATCTGCCTGTCCATGCCGTGCAGTTTTTGAATGATTCGGAATCCCAGATGACCCAACCCTACAACGATGGTGTGTTTTTTCATGGTGGAGGCTACAGCCATCTCCCACTCCTTATTGCGCGCCCGTCGGTTGAATAGCAGGCTGCCGAAGTCGGCAAGCCCGAGGGCAAGCGCACTGATGCCGACAATCGGCATGAAAATATGAAATAGCTGCAAAAAAATGCTATTAGGGAATTCTCCATTGAATTGAAAGAACGCGGAGGTGAGGGCGATATACACTGCTTCAGTGTATCCTTCAACGGGTTCCCCAGCCGCTTCCGCAAGTGCGGCATACGTGAATGCTGCAATCAAGACCGTAATTGTAAACAGAATGACCGGCGTGTGAAATTCGTTGATCAGGATGATGGTGTCACGCCAGCCCGCGCGGATATCGCGCCACCCGCCGTTCATAGCCTGGCGCTTCCTTCAATGGGCAGGCGGACGGACATGCGGCGGACATTATCCCCCGTGCGCGAGGCGACTTTCAAGACAAGTACGCTGATATCGTCGGATGGACGATTGTCGTCAAGTTGCACTGCATGTGCAAGCAACGTGTCGGCAAACTCCTGCGGGTTCGGGTCTTGATCCTCGAGCAGCGAGCGGATCATCTCGCCGGCTTCCATGGGGCTGCCGCGCCGCTCGCCTGCATGGATGAAGCCGTCGGTGAAGATGACAATGGTGAGGCCCGGCTCGATGGGGAGCTCGGTGATCAGCGGGCGCACATCCCGCGACGTTCCGAGCGGGATGCTGTCTGAATCCAGCCTGTCGATTTGATCGCCCCGGCAAATAAAAACAGGAGCGGGATTGTTACGCGTCAACACAATAGTGCCGCTGTGCAGATCGAATGAGGCGATGTTAAGTGTACTGATCACCTTCCCCTGTTTCTCGGTAAATAAAGCGTCGGACGCGGCACGCGCCGCGGCTCCGTCACGAACACCGTCTGCGAGCAGACCGATGACTTTACGGACGACCATGAGCGAGACAGCCTTGGCGCCGCGTCCCGAGGTTTGGCCGTCAGCCAGCACAACGGATAATCCTCCGTTGGGTCGTTCCACGACTTCGAGCGTATCGCCGCTTTCGGAGGTGGCGTATTTATTAACTTTTGCGACCGCTATCTGAACTTCCATATCCCCAATTTTACTATGGGATGAGCAGTTGATTTTCGCTGGTGCCTCTATCCCGGCTCTTCAGGTTTCCAGTTGGAATAGTTTGCCCACTCAAGGGCGGCATCCCAGATTAAGTCATAAACCGGATCTTTTATATCGTAATAGGATTCAATATCATCCGCGTGCCGCTTTGCGATTTCGCGCTTGATGATGTCGATCGATTTGGCTGAATTTGGATGGGTTCCCAGGTAATCTCGAAACAACAATGGATACTGTTGGTTGGGGTTGCCATCCACCCGCACATGGATGTTTGCACGCCGCTCT
>DATKAU010000078.1:0-16236 GCA_035514655.1 Anaerolineales bacterium | reverse complement strand
CCGATTGGGGTCCGTGGGTGCAGGAATTCAGCCAGAACATGCACGTCTGGCGCAAAGCCATCCCGATGGATTCAATCCGCGGTCTCACCGATGTCGCCTGGCGTACGGATCGGAAAACACTGCTCGAGCTTTATACCATTTGGTTTGAATCGGGCAACATGGATATCATCAAGGAACTCGACGAGAGTCTGTACGACTTGTTGACCGAGGTAATGCAGGAGGAACTTGAAGAGGGATGAATAGCCGCTTCGTTCCCACCTCAAGCTTGATCCTGATGAATAAACTTTATCCACGCTGAATTGGAGTCGTTCCATGACCGATAGCCTGACCACAGTCGAACAAATCCTCGAGCGGAAATCGCATCCCGTCGTACGCGATGCGGAAGCTGCGCCAACGCATGACATGCACGAACTCCTGCATGAACTCGAAGCGAAGGGCGAGATTATCCTGCAAAAAGTCCCGGAACCGTATATCGAGTTCACAACCAAATACGGGCGGATGAAAAAGATTCCCATTGAGCATACCTGGCATCACAAATCCTGCGGGCACTGCGGACACATCCCCGGCTACGCTTCGTCCATCCTTTGGCTGCATCGCCAGTTCAATCTGGATTATCACGACCCCACCGATCAAACATCCTGCACGGGTTGGAACTATTACGCCTCGGGTGCATCCAACGCAGTAGGGCAGGCTGCCGTCATGTCACGGAACTTCGCCGCGGCATACGAAACAGGCTACTTCCCAATGATTCACTGCGGTACATCCTTTGGGCATTACAAGGAGATCCGCGAGCAACTCGTGCATCACAAGGATCTGCGCGACGAAGTCCGCCGCATCCTCGACAAAATGGGCAAGCCGCTTGTCATTCCCGAAGAGATTGTTCACTACAGCGAATGGGTCTATGCCATGCGTGATAAATTCGCCGCCCGTCAACTCGTGAATATGAACCCCATCACCGCGACGGTGCACCCCGCCTGTCACTATTACAAGATCGTAGCCGAGGACGCGATCTACGATCCCGAAATCTACGGCGGGCAGCGCACCGCAGTCGTCACCGCCCTGCTCGAAAAACTTGGTATCAACGTTGCGGATTATTCCACGTGGTTCGATTGCTGTGGATTTGGCTTCCGTCACGTGCTCGTGCAGCGTGACTTTACCCGTTCATTTGCGGTGCTCCGCAAGATCGAAACGATGAAGAACGAAGTCAATCCTGATCTGACAGTCACTCACGACACAGGCTGTGTGACCACGCTTGACAAAAGTCAATTCGCCGCGAAGGCGCACGACCGCAAAGTCGGCATCCCGGTCTTATCCGACGCGCAAGTTGCCGCGTTGGCGATGGGCGCGCATCCGTTTCGTGTGGTGCAATTCCACTGGCACTCCACGGACTGGCGTCCCTTCCTGGAGAAACTCGGAATCAACTGGCAGAAATATTGGGACGAGTTCCAGGGCGATCTCGACCAAATCCGCGCAGGTACGAAATCCGGCATCACCTGGCAGGATGCGGACCAACCGATTAATTTAACTGCGTAATTCTGGATTGTAGGAGCTTACTCCTGCGCTTGCGACAGCTTGCCGTCGCACTCCTAAATAACATCGGAGGATCAACAATGGCATCAGGAAAAATACTCATCATCGGCGGCGGACCATCGGGGCTTGAATCCGCGCGTTGCGTGGCTGAACTTGGCGGGGAGGCGGTGCTCATCGAAAAACGCGAACGTCTCGGCGGCACACCCGACCGCGAGAATTACGCCAAGTTGACTCATCACTGGCGCGACGCGTCCGAAGCGATGGCGGAACTTGCCGCGTCAGTCACGAGTCACCCGAACGTGCAGGTGAAGTATCAAGCCGAAGTGAAGTCCGTGTCTGGGATCGCAGGGGACTTCACGGTCGAGATTGCGCAGTCCCAGAATGGGGAAGCGGGCGGCGTAGCCGAGTTCCTAGAAGCGGGCGCGGTCATCGTCGCGACGGGCTTCCAGCACTTTGACCCAGGTCGCGCGACGCAATACTACAACTACTATTCTTTTCCCGATGTCATCACGCTCACCGATTTGGAAAAGATGTTGAAGGAACACAACGTCGTGCGCCCTTCGAATGGCGAAGCGCCGAAGAAGATTGCGTTCGTCCAATGCGTGGGTTCGCGCGACAGACAAATCGGCAACGAGTATTGCTCGAAAGTTTGTTGCGGCATCGCGAGCAAACAGGCGATTGAACTGCGCGAGCAACTGCCCGACTCGAAGGTTTTTATTTTCTACATTGACATGCGCATGTACGGCTATTGGGAAAATGAAATCTACTGGCCCGCGCAGGAAAAATATCACGTCAATTTTATAAAAGGCGTCATCAGCGAAGTGCTCAAGAAGGGCGACCAACTGCTTGTGCGCGGTGAAGATACCACGATGAGCCGCCCGATGGAAGTGACAATGGACATGGTTGTCCTGTCGGTCGGTATGGAGCCGAGCGCAGGCACACGTGCCATCGCGCAACTGCTCGGCATCCAACAAAACAAATATGGATTTATCGAAGCAGGCGGCGCGGGCGGTCTTGACCCTGTTGCGACATCGAGGGAGGGTATCTTCGTTGCAGGTGCTGCGTCTGGTCCTGCCGATCTCGATGACTCGATTTCGACGGCTGGTCTCGCCGCGGCGCGCGCGGTCGCGTCAGTTCGCAAAGTGATGGCAGCGGCATAACATGGCTTTACCTCAGCGACAAAGTCACATCGTCAGGCAAAAAACGGGACCCGATGATCCCGTCCTTGAAGAGACATTGCAACAAGCGCTCAAGCAGGTTTCTCCGGATGATGTGATTGCTATTGCCGATGAACTTGCGGAACGGCACACCCGTCTCTTTTCTGGATTTCGAGTTGACTCCGATCAATGGGCATCTTCCTTCCCTGATGTTGCCTCCGCTGTAACGCACACAAAGGCGAATGCGGGAATATTGGCTAATTACTTCGCTCAAAACGACTTCAAACTCTTTGATGATTTATTGAACGGAGAAGAAGTGGCGCCTGTGCGAGTGGCAAAGTTCGTTGAAAAATTGAATGCACTCGATACAAGGCTTGCCCTTGAACTCGCTTCCGGACTATTACACAACACGTCTCCCAATGACTATTGGCTGTGGACGCGCTGGCTGTGGGATCCAACGACGGGAACGGGCATTCTTCCCCTGCTTGCAGGAAGTACACATAACCTGCTGGCAGATACTCTTGCAGATGGTTATGCCCGGGTGGGCGCGGTCACTGCCATGAGCATGAAGTTTGCCGAAGGGACAGGCTTGTGGACGGAAGAGTTGATGATCAACGGGCAACGGGCGCAATTCGCCAACAGCGCATTTCTGGCCTGCGCCTATAACGTTTATCTGTACGGCACCACCAGTTGGAGATTGAGTCGCGAATTCAATAATTTACTGCCATCCCTTCCAAATATGGCAAGGAAGCTGCTTGGATTGAAGAAGGTAAAAGTAGAAACTGATCCGTCATTTGAAGACGGGGCTTTGGCCCCCTAAAGCAATGACAGAATAAGCACAAGGAGACGGTGGTTTATGGCTGGTCCGATCAAAGCAAAATATGTGGAAAAAGAACACGCCGTGGTGGATGGCGTGGATGTGTCTGGTCATTGGAACCGAATGTTCGAACAGCGGACGATCTTCGAGTACACGCCCGAACTGATCGAAAAGATCGCTTCCCTTCCAGGTGCAGAATCGTTTGCTGATTGCTATCAATGCGCCAAGTGTATCGCCGTTTGCCCCGTGGATGTGGTCGGGAATTATGGTCCCCGAAAATTATATCGGTATGCGCAAACCGGCATGGACCTGACCGAAGCGCCCGAGCTCTGGCTGTGCACAACCTGCGCAAATTGCCTGCGTGTCTGTCCAAAAGAAGTGAACATGGTCAAGATCATGCCCGCCGCGCGCGAGCAGGCGATCCTTGATGGCAAGTTTGTCCCTGCGGAATTGCAACAAGCCTTTGAGAACACCGCCAAATCCGGCAACCCGCTGGGTCAGCCCCAGCGGAAACGCGACGCGTGGATACAATCCGCGGGCGTGCCTGTCCCGATTATCAAAGATCTGGGACGACCTGTAGATGTGCTTTGGTATGTCGGCTCGTATCCATCCTATCACCCGCGCGGCATCGACGCGGCTTCGGCGGCGGCACGCATTTTCACCGCCCTCGGCATTGACTTCGCCATTCTCGGCAAGGAGGAAAAAGACGATGCCGACTCCCAGCGCCTGGCTGGCGAGAAGGGTCTCTTCGAGATGATGACCGAATACAACATCGAGACCTTCAACAAGTATGAGTGGAAGGAAATGGTGGTCACGGGTCCGCATGAACTGAACGCATTCAAAAATGTGTATCCCAAATACGGCTTTGAACGAACTGCGCTTCATTACACAACCTTCCTGGAGCGCTATCTTGACCAACTCAAGCCGTTGCTCAAACATGAAGTCGATGTAAAGGTCACCTATCACGATCCGTGCTATCTCGGTCGGCACAATGGTGAGTACGAAGCTCCGCGCAAATTGCTTGAAGCCATCCCTGGCGTGGAACTGATCGAAATGGGACGCAATCGCGAAAACGGATACTGCTGCGGCGGCGGTGGTGGCGGCATGTGGATGGATTCTTTCACCGCCAAACACACCACCATGCGCCTCTCCGAAAAACGCGCCATGGAAGCTGCCTCCACAGGCGCGGATGTGCTGGCGGTCGCCTGTCCGTTTGAAGTCTCGCGCTTTGAAGACGCGGTCAAGTCCACGGGCAATGAGCACGTAGGTGTGCTGGATATTTTGGAGTTGTTGGATAGGTCTATGCGAGGTGAGTAGCACGCTCCGAGCGCCGTCATCGGTGCTCGATTATCTGAATACTCGCCGCCGGGGACGGCGGCTGGAGCATGAATGATTAAGGAGATCTCTGAATGAACATCGTGGTAGCTATCAAACATATCCCCAGCATTGCCGATGACCTGCCCGTCAAAGGCAATAACGTGGACTTCGACTCGGTGGATTTCGTGCTCAATGAGTTTGACGAGCAGTCCATCGAGCAGGCTGTGCTGGTGAAGGAAGCCGTCGGGGGGACGGTGATCGTTGTCGGGGTGGACTTGATCGGGGAACTCGATAATGTGCTGCATCTTGCGCTGGCGAAAGGCGCGGATAAAGCGGTCAAGATCACGGGGGATGACCCAGCCGCGGATTCACATATGCAAGCCAAATGGTTAGCAGAAGCAATCAAGGGCATGTCACCGAATATTGTCTTTGCAGGCGTGCAGGCATCGAATGACCTCGACGGGCAAATTGGACCGATGATTGCTGCGTTTCTCGATATGCCGTACATCGGCGGAGTCAGTTCGGTGGAAGTTGCCAATGGCACCGCAACAGTCAACAAAGAATTTGCAGGCGGGTTTGGTGGAAAATATGTAGTCAGTCTGCCGATGGTCGTCGGCGTCCAGGCCGCGTCCAAGCCGCCGCGCTATGCCCCGATCAGCAAGGTGAGGCAGATCGCGCAGACCGCGACCGTTGAAAAGGTCGGTCCCTCGGGTGAAGCCAGCGCCGGGTTGGCTTTCAAGAAGATGGCTCCGCCTGTGGTGACGGGTCACGCAGAGATGATTGGTGGCTCATCCAAGGAAGTTGCAGCGAAGATCGTGGAATTGTTGAAGAGCAAAGGACTCGCATAGAGACCTGACAGGTTTCCGCAGAATTTTGATTGAGGAAGTCGATTCTGATACGCAAATACTCTGATCGAGTCAGGTCACGATAAAACCTGTCAGGTCTGTTACTGGAGATACACATGAGCAACGATGTATTTGTAATCACCGAACACATGGATGGAAAATTTTCAGATGTATCGTTTGAAATGGTTGGAAAAGCCAAAGAGTTGGCGTCCGCCTGGGGTGGGCAGGCAGTTGCCGTTGTCGTCGGAGGCGGGGTCTCATCCAATGGATTTGCTTCTAATTCTACAATCCAGGTCGATGACGCGGCACTTGCACAGTTCAATCCCGAAGCGTATGGAAAAGTCATTGAAGCATTGGTGAAGGAAAAATCGCCTCGCCTGGTGATGTTCGGTTGGACAGCGGCAGGCATGGATTTGGCTGCATGGCTCTCAGCGCGGCTTGATAAACCGTGTGTTGCGTATGTGAGGGACTTGTGCATCGAGAACAATGCGCTGATTGTGAACAGCCAGGTCTATGGCGGCAAAATGATTGCAGAGGTTGCGCCCGAAGGCGATATGGCGATTGTTGCGGTTTTGGCAGGCTCGTTCCCTGCCGAGGCTGGTCAGGGCTCTACTACCGCAACAGCGATTGCACCGCCTGTCCCATTGGATGGATTGAAGGTGAAATTCGTCGAAGCCATCAAACCCGCGGGCGGCGATGTGGACATTACCGCTCAGGCGAAGTTGGTTTCAGTTGGACGCGGTATCGGTGGAAAGGAAAATATGGAACTCGCCGAAGAACTGGCGAAGGCGCTCGGCGCGACTGTCTCCGCTTCCCGCCCCGTGGTGGACGCGGGCTGGCTGCCGCGCACTCGTCAGGTTGGGAAGTCAGGCTTGAAGGTAAAGCCGAAGTTGTATCTCATGCTCGGGATCTCCGGCGCGCCTGAACATCTCGAAGGCATGAAGAGTGCGGAGTTGATCATTGCGGTCAACACCGACAAGAAGGCGCCGATCTTCAATGTGGCGCATTACGGCGCGACGGCTGACTTATTTGAAGTTGCAGAAGCAATGCTTGAATTGTTGTGAAAAACTTAACCACCAAGATACGGTGACGCAGAGTTTTTATATTCTCCGTGACTCAGTGTCTCCGTGGTTAGAACTTTCGGGAGACAAATTTGCTCACATCGGTTGAACGGATTGTGTTTGTTGTGTTTGCACTGATTTCGGCGGGGTTCACGATCCACGGTTTAAAAACCATTATCGACTCGGTTCGCAAAGGACGGCCCGCCCCTGGGTTGAAGAACATCCCTGCGAGTCTCGTCAAGGCGGCGTTTACGGTTTTGTTTCAGCAGACCATCTTCCGCGCCCGTAAGGTATTAAGTGCAGTTCACCTCGCATTATTTTTTGGACTTATCACCTACGCTTTCGTCAACCTGGTTGATGTGCTCGAAGGTTTCATTCCGGGCTTCGATTTGGTGTATGGCGGCAGGCATCTTGCCTTCCCTTTTTTGAATTCCCCCGTCATTAACTCTTTCAATCTCATCACTGATTTGATGAGTGGTTTCCTGCTTTTCAGCATCGCTGTGTTTCTCATACGCCGCTTCATCGCAAAAGATATTCGCCTTTCCTTCCGCAATAACGTTCTGGTTAACGAGAAGGTCAAGGCGGGCGCTCAGAACAGGGACTCGCTCATCGTGGGCGTATTCGTCATCATGCATGTCATTGCACACCTGATGACCCAGGCGTTCCGTCTCGATCAAGGCGCGGACCCGTTCATGCCCATCGCGAGCTTTCTTAACAGTCTCTTCGGCGCATCGCAAACAGGTTTGCACGCTGCCTGGTGGATCAGCCTCAGCTGGGTGATGTTCATCACCCCCTACCTCTCGCGCAGTAAACATACACACTTCTTCATGGCGCCTATCAATCTCGGGCTTGCCAAACAAAATCCACGCGGGCAGCTCGACCCCGCGATTCCACTTAAGGTCATCCATGGTAATAATTTCGAGCCGGGGGCAAAGTACATTCATGATCTCGCATGGACGCGTGTTCTCGACGCATATGCCTGCGTGCAATGCAATCGCTGTCAGGACGTCTGTCCCGCGAATTTCCATGGACGTTCGCTCTCGCCTTCGGCTTTGGAGGTGAACAAGCGTTACCTCCTCAAGGAGGCAACCTTCGGTTCTCGCCCCGACCGATTCCTGCTTCCGCTTACTGAGACCGTGATCCCACCCGAAGCGATTTGGTCTTGCACAACCTGTTATGCCTGTGTCCGGGTATGCCCGGTCGGCAATGAGCCGATGGCGGATATTGTCGATATTCGCAGACGATTAATTGTTGATGGCGGTGAAATTGACAGCGGGGTGCAGAATGCCCTGCAATCCCTTGCCACCAACGGCAACTGGATGAGCAAAGGCAAACGTCTGCGTGGGCGCTGGGCGAAAGAGATGGAATTCCCCATCAAGAACGCCACCGAAGAGCCAGTGGAGCATTTGTGGTTTGTCGGCGACACCGCTTCGTTCGATGAGCGCGTCGTCCCGAACACCAGGATGGTCGCGCGAATTTTCAATCAGGCAGGCCTGGATTTCGGCATCATGTACCAGAATGAATCCAACGCGGGCAACGATGTGCGCCGCGTCGGAGAAGAAGGTCTGTTCGAGCAATTGGTCGAACAGAACATGGAAGCCTTCGGCAGGGCGCAGTTCCAACGAATTGTCACCACTGACCCACATTCATTTAACACGCTCAAGAACGAGTATCCACAATACGGCGGGAAGTTTGAGGTCAAGCACTACACCGTGACTCTTCTCAAGTTATTCGAAGAAGGCAGGTTGACAGTCAGGAATAAACTTTCGCATTACAGGGTCACCTTCCATGATCCGTGCTATCTCGGGCGTTACAACGGCGGGTTCACCGCTCCGCGCAAGCTGCTCGAACTGCTCGGAGTGGAATTCCACGAAATGCCGCGCAACTGCGAGAACTCGTTCTGCTGCGGCGCGGGCGGCGGTCAGATCTGGATGGGCAAGGTCGCGCCGGGTGAACGCCCTGCCGAGAATCGAATCAAGGAAGCGTTGACCACGTTTGAAAGGAATCCAGATGAGAAGCAGCAATTGTTTATTGTTACTTGTCCCAAGGACATGATTATGTATTCCGACGCGGTCAAGACGTCGGGCAACGAAGGCAGGATCGAAGTCCGCGACATCATTCAACTGGTGGCGGAAGCCGTCGGCGTGGAAGAGCCTGTCGCGGCAGAAGTAGTTGCCAGCGTGGTATGAGGCGTAAGGGCACGGCGAGTCCATTCAGGATCGTGTCGGTAGAATGTCCCGCTGTGCCGCTACTGGTGATATCAAAGATGTGGAAATGTCCGTATTGCGACTTTAGCGGCAAGAGATCAGAGATCCACATTCACCTTGCAGAAAATCATGGTGATACATTGGGCTCAAGAGTTGATGAATTTACGGGTCACACGTTTTACATCGTGACATGTCCCGTGTGCGGCGCGAGTTACGAGCAAGTCACAAAGAAAGCGCGCCGCGATCCAAGTTTCGTGCAAGAGTATGAGCATGAGATTCGGATGGTTGTTTTTGATTTACTCCTGTATCACCTTCAAGGTGAACATGGTGAAGGCCCGGTGGTCGAGTAGCCCCGTGCAAGTCGGGGCGTACACCTGCACCCACCGCAGGTGTACGCCGCAAAGAACAAGAGCGCGGCTATTCGACCAACAGAGATTGCAAAGGAGATTAGCATGGCGACAGTTCGTGGATGCAACATCCCAGAAGACCGCTACTACTGGGTGGAGAAGCATGCCTGGGCGCAACTCGATGCAGACGGCACGGTAAAGATCGGCATTACCGATGTGGCGCAGAATCTTGCGAAAGGCATTGTAAATGCCACGCCGAAAGAGGTTGGCCGCCCGGTGCAAAAAGGCAAATCCGCGGGGACGCTCGAGAGCGGCAAGTGGGTGGGACCTGTTACCTCGCCTGTGACGGGTGAGATCGTGGAAGTGAACGAGACGATGAAGACGAAGCCATCGCTGATCAATACCGACCCGTATGGTGAAGGCTGGTTCGTGCGCGTCAAGCCCACCGATTGGGATGGTGAAAGTGCCGTTCTCGTAACAGGTGATGCGGCGGTCGCGGCGTATCAAAAGTTTATGGAAGAGCAGAATTTGAATTTTGAATAAACGTTTGAACGTTCAAACGTTACAACGTTGAAACGTCTCTGCTGATGATCTTCTATGCCTGTGATATCCCAGAAGACCTGTACTACGACATCGAACGCGATGTGT
Source organism: Anaerolineales bacterium (assembly GCA_035514655.1). Lineage (GTDB taxonomy): Bacteria > Chloroflexota > Anaerolineae > Anaerolineales > Villigracilaceae > Defluviilinea. The sequence goes on along the minus strand of DATKAU010000078.1, from coordinate 6,307 downwards.
GGATCCGCTTCGATGGCGATGGCGCGATTCTCGGCATGACCGATGTAGCCCAGACCCGCTGCGGAAAGATCGCCGCAATCAGTTTTCGAGATATCGGCAAGCAGGTGGCAGAGGGAAAAGCGCTGGCGACGATTGAGTCCGCCAAGTGGGTGGGACCGTTCCCCGCTCCGTTTTCTTGTGAGATCGTCGAGACAAATGAGGCTGGGTTTGCGAAAGATATTTTGATCACGAACAAAGAGCCGTACACCACGGGCTGGCTTGTGAAAGTACGACCGTCTGAACTGGAAAGTGCACGCGGTCACCTGGTCACAGGTCAGGTAGCGGCTGAGAAATACAAGGCAAGAATACAGGAATTGAAAGTTAATTGTTTGAGATGTATTGATTAGAGTTTCAAACGGTGGTCGAGTAGGGCTGGGTGTTTTTCCCAGCCCGTATCGAGACCACATCGCGCAATAACTTGAAATCTTTTGTTTGTATGTAATTGTTGGTCTCGATACGGCGGCGGATGCAAGAAGTTTTGCAAAGACACGTTGAATTCCGCCGCCTACTCGGCCAACGGGTTTGAATCTAACAGAGGTGAACTATGTCCAACCAGACGAATTCGTACGAAATCCCGTCAGACCGTAGTTACGACCGCGAACATCACATGTGGGCGCAATTCGATTCGGCAAGTGGCGATGTCTTTGTTGGGATTGACACGCTCGGGCTCGCGTCGCTGGGCGATTTGGCTTATGTCACACTGAAAGATGTTGGAAAATCGGTGAAGCGTGGCGAGTCGATGGGAACGCTGGAAGCCGCGAAGATGACGGGGGATTTGATTGCTCCCCTCAGCGGAACGATTGTGGCGCGGAATGACGCGACAGTGGGCAATCCAGGGTTGGTTAATCAATCTCCCTACGTGGATGGCTGGATGGTTGTGATCAAGCCCAGTGATTGGGAAAATGAATCGGCGCAGTTGGTTTCAGGGGATGGTCTGCCCGTGTGGGTGGAGGCGGAGATCAAACGCTACAAAAGTCAGGGATGGATCGATTGATGGAATGGCGCCTTATCGCAGATGATGGTGTAAGTGCTTCTTTCGGTCTCGCGGCGGATGAGGCGCTGGCGCAACGCGTCGGTGCAGGTGTATCTGTCCCAACGTTGCGGCTGTACACCTATCGTTCGCATTGCGCGTTGGTTGGGCGTTTCCAGAATGTCGAAAATGAAGTGCGTGTGGAGTATTGCCGCAATCACGGAATCCCGATCAACCGCAGACCGACAGGCGGCGGCGCGATCATCATGGGCGCGGATCAACTCGGTGTGGCGCTCACAATTCACGGACGCGGAGATGACTCGTATTCACGGGCGCGCGAAATGATGGGAGACTTCTCCGAAGGTCTTGTGCGCGGGCTGAATCAACTCGGTGTGGAGGCAAAGTTCCGCCGGAAGAATGATATCGAAGTGAACGGCAAAAAAATTGTCGGGCTGGGTGTGTATCGCGCACCGTCGGGCGGATTGTTGTTCCATGCGAGTTTGCTGGTGGATTTGGACATCGCGCTGATGCTTCAGGTTCTCAATACGCCATTCGAGAAACTATCCGATAAAGAGATTGAAACCGTCGCGGGTCGTATTACGACGGTGAGGCGGGAAACTGAAAGTCGTATCAGTGTTGATGAAGTACGGCGCGTGATTGCGAATGGATTTGTTTCTGCGTCCACTGTGGATCTCGTTCCGTCTGATTTCACGGATGATGAACGCCTTGAAATAACAAAACTGGAAAACAAAAAATATTTGAGCGACGATTGGGTTTATCAAACAACGTCCGTGCCTGATAGCAATGGCTCGGCGAAAGTCAAAACGGACGCAGGCTTGATTGATGTCAGTGTGACGATGGCAGGCGCCACCATCAAGGCGGCGTTCATTGGTGGCGATTTCTTTGCCGCAGAAAATGCCGTCGCAGATCTGGAAGCATCGTTACGCTGGCATTCGAGTCAACCAGAGAATGTTGCGGCGACGATCGGGAAAATTTTCCAGAGTAGACAAAGCGAATTTAACGGGATCCAGCCCGAGGTCATGGTTGAAGCGGTGACGAAGGCAGTGTCACGCGCTCGCGTGGTAGAGAGTCAAATGCGCGCCGACCCGTATGGCTGTTACGTCAATCCAGGAGGCGCGCATGCCTGAGTTACTTCTGACCGCCGCGCCGATGAGTCTGACGACGGAATGTTTGGAGATCCGCCGCGCAAATTTTGACGACACGATCACGTTCCATGCGCCCGGGTTGCGGCGGTATAAAACTGACGAGTTCGACACGCAGAACGCGATTGAGTTTGCTTCGATCAGCGTGACGGGGACGGCGTGCGCGTTGAGTTGCGAGCATTGCAAAACGAACGTGCTGCACGGGATGGCTGACCTGCGACAACACAACGGCTCTCTCTTTGACCTGTGTGCAGATCTTGCTTCGAAAGGCGCGCGCGGCGTTTTGATTTCTGGCGGCAGCGACAAGCGCGGACGTGTGCCGCTGCTCGCACATGTGCCTGACATGATTCGTGTTCGAAAAGAATTGGGCTTGGCGATTCGTGTCCACACGGGTCTGCCCGATGAAGAGACCTGCGACGCGCTGGGTGAGGTTGATATTGACGGCGCGATGATTGACGTGATTGGTCATCGCGATACCATGCGCGAGGTCTATCATCTCGACTCCGACCCTGAAGATTATGAAAATTCATTGGCGTGGCTGGAACAATCTAAAGTTCCGACGATTCCGCATATCATTCTTGGTTTGCATTTCGGGAAAATGCTCGGTGAAGAAAACGCGCTTGAGATGATCGTTCGTCATCCGCCGAAAATTCTCGTGTTGGTTGTGCTTATGCCGTTGACTGGCACGCCGATGATGGGAGTCACACCTCCGCCGCTGGAGGAGATCGGCGCGTTCTTCGAGAAATCGAGGAAGGCGCTTCCGTCCACGCCTGTGATGTTGGGTTGCGCGCGTCCGATGGGAAATCTGAAAGTCGAAATTGACCGTCTCGCGGTGAACGCGGGTCTGAATGGTATTGCTTATCCCGCAAATGGAATCGTTGAGTATGCAAGACAAAATGGATTGCAGCCAAAGTTTATCAATGCGTGTTGTGGTGTGAGTTGGTAATTTCAAATGTCATTACGAGGAGGCTGTAGGCCGACGAAGCAATCCCTACTCACTTGAGGAGATTGCTTCGCAAAGAACGCTCGCAATGACATCCAATACTGGAGACCTTATGGCAAAAGTGACCGTCCCGTTTGACCAGCAAGATGAGCAATTCAAAATCAGCCCCGATTACGTCCGTATCAGTATGGCAGCGGCGATTGAACTTGGGTTGAAGCCTGGGCAAATCAATCGTTGTAATTGCAACTGTATCAACTTGCTGCAAAATTATCCTGAAGGTTGTTACGCCAACTGCACCTACTGTGGACTCGCCCGCGAGCGACCAGGCGTTCCAGAAGACAATACATTTATCCGTGTTGCGTGGCCTCTGTATCCCACGGATTTGGTTGCAGAGAAAATCGCCGAACGCGAAGCGAATGGCGGGGTCGGACGTGTGTGCATTTCGCAAGTGCAAGACCATCGCGCCTACGATGATCTGGTGGAAATGATCCGCCGCGTGAAACGACCCGCGCCGCAGGTGCCGATGTCCGCTTTGGTAAGCGCGACCACGTTGAACGAAGAACGATTGCACGTCATCAAGGACGCGGGTGTGGACATCATCGGCGTCGGTCTGGATGCGGTGACTGAGGAATTGTTTGATGAGACTCGCGGCAAAGGGACGAAGGGACCTCACAACTGGGACTATCACTGGCGGATTGTCCGCGCGGCGCGTCAGATTTACGGCGCGATGAAGGTGAATTGTCACATCATCGTCGGTCTCGGCGAAACGGACAAGGAACTCGTGGACATGTTCTATCAACTTAAAGATGAACAGATCGCGGGGTATTTATTCTCGTTCAATCCCGAACCCGGGACTGTCATGCAGGATATATCCCGTTCGCCCATTCATCGAATGAGACGAATACAACTGGTCAAGCACTTGATTGAAAACCTGAATTTACAGCGTGAGGCTTTGTCCTTTGATGAACAAGGAAATATCCTCCGCCTCGAGGCGCCTGAAACAATGGTGGAAATCGCCGTCAGCACAGGGCTGCCTTTCATGACGAATGGCTGTCCCGACCGGGCAGGAGAAGTGGCTTGTAATCGTCCTTATGGATCCTATCGCCCTGGCGAGGAGTATCGTGATTATCCCTTCGTCCCCAACTCGTATGATCTCATCGTGATTCGTCAACAGATGAGGCTGGAGGATGTGTGGGCGAATTTGAATCCCTTGGTGCAATGAATCCAATCCGCCTCCTCAACCTGGGACTTATCCCACCCTTGCAAACTCAGTCTGTGTATCATGCGCTGGCTGGGAACATGACACGCGACTCGCAGGATATCATCATTCTTTGTCGTCCAAGTGCTCCGTATCTTTGCCTAGGGTATCACCAGGTTTTTGATAGCGTATTTGACGAAGAGAAGTGTCAGCGGCGCGGATTGCCCGTGCTGCGGCGCAGGCTTGGCGGTGGCGCGACTTATCTGGATGAAAATCAACCTTTCTATCAATGCATCTTCCATCACTCGCGCATGCCCGCCATGCTCAAGGACATTTACCAGATCGCGCTGTCCGCGCCTGTTAACACTTTGAAAAGACTTGATCTCAATGCTGAATTACGCGACACGAACGAAATCGAAGTGGACGGTCAACGAATCGCTGGCACAGGCGGCGGACGAATCGGTGAAGCATGTGTTGTCGTTGGTAATCTGCTATGCGATTTTGATTTCGAAGCAATGACGTCGGTTTGGCGGACACCCTCGTCGTCTTTCCGTTCGCTGGCCGAGAAGGCTCTGCGCGAAAGATTAATAACGCTGGATCAACTGGGCATCGCGGCTTCACGTGAGACGATTGAATCGATGTTGATCGAAGAATTTTCCAGGTCATTTGGCAGAGAGTTGCGAATAGATTCTTTGACAGATGAAGAACTCGAACTTGCGACGGCGATGGAAAAGGAACTTGTTTCGGATGAGTTTCTCTCACTTCATAAGGGATGCGGCGATTCGATCCGCCCACTGAAAATCTCGGCGCGGGCATTTGTCCATGCGGATGAAATGCAACTGGATGGATTCAAATTGAACGGCAGTTTCCTAGTCTCGCACGATCTAATTCAAGAAGCGATTCTCGAATCCGAACCTGCGAACGATTGGAGTTTCATGCGCGAACATTTACGCGGCGTGCCGTTCAAGGATTGGCAGGAGCACATCCTTGTTCACGAATGATTTTTTGAAAGGGAAGGTCGCGCTGGTCACAGGTGCGTCGCGCGGGATTGGACGCGGGATCGCGCTGACGTTGGCTGAGTGGGGTGCGGATGTCCTCGTTCACTACGCGCGGAAGACTGGCATGGCGCAGGAGGTTGTTGCGGAGATTCAATCCATGGGGCGGCGTGCCATCGCCATCAAAGCAAATCTTGCTGAGAAAGAAAAAATCGAAGCGATGATGGACCAGATCGAAGATGTCTTCTGCGGTTGCGATATTTTCGTTGCCAACGCCGCGACGGGTGGCTTCCGTCCGATGATGGAAACCAGCGACAGACATTGGGATTGGACAATGGATGTGAACGCGCGCTCGATCCTTCACTGCGTCCGCCGGCTCGCGCCGCGCATGGTGGATCGAGGTTGGGGACGCGTGGTCACGGTCACCAGCCTCGGGGGAGTCCGGGTCGTCCCCAATTACAGCGCGGTCGGCCTCTCGAAGGCAGTCGTCGAATCACTGACGCGCTATCTGGCAGTCGAGCTCGCGCCGAAGGGAATCATCGTCAACGCGATCTCGCCAGGGTTGGTCGAGACTGACGCGCTGTCGAGCACTCATAGGGATGTTGAGTCGACACTGGAATTTGTGCGACAGCGCAATCCCGCGCGACGTCTCGTCTCACCCCGTGACGTTGGGCGGGTTGCGGCTTTTCTTTGCTCTGACGCAGCGGAGATGATCGTCGGGCAGACGATCTATGTGGACGGCGGCTTCAGCCTGCTGACAGATTATTTTCCTGAGATTGAAAAATTGCAAGCGGAAGATTAAATGACCAACTACGGATTCCTCATTGACCAAAGCAAGTGCATCGGATGTCACGCCTGCTCGACGGCGTGCAAGTCCGAGAACCAGGTGCCATTGGGTGTGTACCGCACGTGGGTCAAATACGTGGAGACGGGCGCGTATCCAGATGTGCGGCGCCGCTTTCAGGTGACGCGCTGCAACCACTGCGCCAACCCGCCCTG
>DATKAU010000077.1:0-4510 GCA_035514655.1 Anaerolineales bacterium | reverse complement strand
ATTTGGAACTGCACATCGAGCAGGGAAAACGGTTGGAAAAACGCGGCATCAATATTGGCATCGTCTCCGCGATTGTCGGGATTGGATCTTATCGCTTGTCGTACATCGGCCGCGCGGACCACGCGGGCACTGCCACAATGGAAGACAGGCTGGATGCATCGTTGGGAGCAAGTGCATTTACGCTCGCGGCGCGCGAACTGGTGATGACGAAGTTCTCCGGCGGCGTGGTGAACACAGGCAAAATGGACTTCGCGCCGGGCGCATTCAACATCGTCCCCGCGCGCGTGGATGTGGCGCTGGAGTTCCGTGCACCAACCGAAACCGATTTCAACGCAATGGACGAAGCATTGATCGCCCTGGCAAAAGAGCAAGCCGCGCGCTTTGGGCTGGAGTTGAAGATCGAATTTCTTGGCAAACATTCCCCCACGCCAATGAGCGAAGTGGCGCAGAGTGCTTTCGCCGAGGCTTGTGATGAACTTGGCATGAGCCATGTCCCGCTCACTTCCGGCGCAGGGCACGACGCGCAATCGCTGGCGGACTTGTGCCCGGTGGGGATGATCTTCGTCCCATCGGTGGACGGCGCCAGCCACTCGCCGCGCGAATTCACAAAATGGGAGGACTGCGTCAACGGCGCGAATGTGCTGCTGCACGCGGCATTAAAGATGGCAATGCAGGTCACGCTTCAAGCGTGATCTACGGTGTAAAATCGGGGAAACCGGCAACCCATGAAAAACTTCGACCCCAAATACAACGACCTGCCCAAGACCGAGATCCACATCCACCTCGAAGGCGCGATCCGCACGCAGACGATCATCGACGTGGCGAAGGCGCATGGATTGAGCCTTCCTACATACGAAGCTTCTGAACTGGATAAACACGTAAAGGTCTACGACCAGATGCGCGACCTGCAAGCCGTGCTGGACGCGTTCAACATCTTTCAGCGAAGCATAGCTTCACCGGAGGTTGTCGAGCGCATCGCCTGGGAATTGTTCGAGGATTCGGCAAAGCAGAACATCAAACTCTTCGAAGTGCGCTTCTCGCCTGATTGGGCGTTCCACGGGCACAACCTCGATTGGGATGCCTGTCTGGATGGTCTGCTCCGTGCCAAAGCGCGCGCCGAGGCGGAGTTTGACATGGCGATCGGTTATATCGCCATCACTTCGCGCGGGATGGGTGCAGGCTCGTGCGTAAAGACTGTGAATTGGGCGATCCGTCACCGCGAGCACATCCTCGGCGTCGACCTGGCCGATGGCGAACTGTTCTACCCGATGAGCGATTTTGTGAAGCCAATCTTGAAGGCAAAGGACGCGGGTTTGAAGGTGACGATTCATACGGGGGAGGACACGACTGCATCGTATGTCATGGATACCATCAACAAATTCAAACCAGATCGAATCGGTCACGGCATTCACAGTATCGAAAATATGAAAGCCGTGGAATTGATCAAAGAGCGCGATATCACGCTCGAAGTCAACCCATGGAGCAATTACCTCACCAACTCCGTGCGGACGATCGAAGAACACCCGTTGAAAAAACTGTTCGATCTCGGCGTGAAGGTGACAATCAACTCCGATGACCCGGAAGTGCTCGAGACCAACCTCAACAACGAATACCGCATTGCACATGAGGTGCTCGGCATGAGCATGGGCGAGATCGCCGCCTGCAACCGCAATGCCTATGCAGCGTCATTTATTCCGGAGACAGCGAAGAGACCCATCTGGGAGAAATACTTCCAGTAGCCAGCCTGTTCGAATCCCTGTATACTCCCCGATCTACATCACCCAAGGAGAAATTTTTCATGGATCCAACCACCCTGTTCGGTCTGGGGATTACCGGCTTTACTTTAGCCATCATCTGCGTCAGCCTGTTGTGCGGGCTTGGGATCACCGCCGCAGCGATTGCCATCCCGATCTACTTCATGCGCAAGAACCAGCAGCGCGCCCAGACGCTGATGTCTACCGGCACGCAGGGTGAAGCTACGGTTCTTTCGCTTCAAGATACGGGTATGTTCATCAATAACAACCCGCGCGTTACATTGCAACTTGAAATCCAGATGCCCTACGGCGCACCATATCAAATCACCAAAACCATGACGGTTCCCCTCATTCGCCTCTCGCAGATTCAGGTCGGTTCGAAGGTACAGGTCATGGTGGATATGTCTGACCCGACCAACCCCGACAAGGTGGGATTGTTGTTGAAGTAAGAACATCCGCGCTGAGCAGAGCGTCGAGCGAATTCAAGGTTTGTTATCCTGGCTCCGCCTCCGCTCAGAATGGAATTCCTCAGTGCAAAGAGCGTAGTCGAAGCGCCGCAGCTTGAAGGAAATACTTTGTTGAAAACCGCACAACCTGCAGGATAATTCCCTCATTCCATGCGCGCCCGCTTTCCGGTCACGGTCCATTTGTTTTTCTTCCGCGAAAACCATATCCTTCTTTTGCGCCGGTTCAACACAGGCTTCCGCGACGGCGAATATAGCGTCCCTGCCGGGCATCTCGACGGCGGCGAAACAGTCCTCGAAGCAGGAGTCCGCGAGGCGAAGGAGGAAACGGGTGTGGACCTCGCCGTCGATGATCTGACCTTTTCCACGGTGATGCACCGCATCGAGGACGATGAACGCGTCGATTTCTTTTTTCAGGCAGGCGCGTGGACGGGCGAGCCGTTCAACGCCGAGCCGGAGAAGTGCGACGACCTGCGCTGGTTTGATCTGAATCACCTCCCCGAAAACACCGTGCCATACGTGAGACAAGCCCTGGGGAATCATCTCGCCGGAATTTCGTTCGCCGAGTATGGAGGCTGACGTGGGCTGGTTCCTGCTCGAAGGCGGATCGGAGTTTGGCGGGCGGATGCGCGACCCCGACCTGCGCGCCCTCGAACTCGCCGGCGGATTCGACGCCCCGTTTCGCATCATCCCCGCAGCTGCCGCGCCGGACCGGAACCACGTCCGCGCCGGAGGCAACGGTGTGCGCTGGTTCGAAAGCCTCGGCGCGAAGGATGTGGTTTCTGTGCCGTTGATCGACAAAGCCAGCGCAAACGATGAAGCGATTGTCAGAGTGTTGCGCGAAGCAAAGTTGATCTATCTGCTCGGCGGCTTTACGCATTATCTCGGTCAAACTCTCAAAGACAGCCTTGCCTGGAACGCGGCACTTGAAGCACATGCAAACGGCGCGGTGATTGCGGGTTCAAGTGCGGGGGCGATGGTGATGTGTGAGTTTTATTATGATCCCTATGAAGGGAAAATCCATGAGGGGTTGGACCTCGTCTCAAATTCGCTCGTCCTGCCTCATCACAACAGGTTCGGCAAAAGCTGGGCGCCGCGGCTGTTGGGACAGATTCCGTCAGCCACCCTGATTAGCATCGATGAGCAGACCGGCATGATCAACGAAGGCGGTGGCGGCGCGTGGACAGTCCACGGCGCGGGGGAGGTGACTTTATATCGCGCGGGCCGTATAGAAACAGTCAAAGCGGGAATATCATTTTCAGTTTAGAATCAACCAATCCCGAAGGGATGATATAGCTCATTGTTCTATGACACCCCTTCGGGGTTTGTAATCCAATTTACGAGTTCTATAATAATTCCCCTCCTTCGGAGTTCCTAATTGCCATGTTTGATCTTTCTTCAGCGCGATTTGCATTTCTTGATTTGGAAACCACCGGATTGTCGCCGTGGTTCGGTGACCGCGTCTGCGAGGTGGGGATTGTCGTCACCGAGGGGAAACGCGTCAAAGGGCAGTATCATTCGCTTGTGAATCCGGAGCGTCCGCTTTCGGTGGGGGCGGCGAGCACGAATGGGCTGACGGACGAGGAGCTGGCTGAGGCGCCGCGATTCGCTGAGGTCGCAGAAACAGTTGTCGGCTTCTTAAACGAATCGGTGGTCGTCTGTCACAACGCGAAGTTCGATCTGCAATTTCTCGACAGCGAGTTCAAACGCCTGGGGCGCGAGATCCAAATCCCGAACCTGATCGACACCTTGATGCTGGCGCGGCAGTATTACGAAATGCCGTCGTACAGCCTGGGGTTCATCGCCGAGTCGTTCCATCTGCCGATGACGGCGAAGCACCGCGCCTTCGACGGCGCGCTGGCGGCGCGCGGGATCTTCTTTGCGATGATGGAGCAGCTGAAGGGATTCAATAAGCCGCTCGACGAGTACATCGGCATCTACAACTCGCCTGCCTGGCCCAACGAGGGCATCGAACTGCCGACCGAGCTAGGCGAGGCGATCTACAGCAACAAGCGCATGTTCATCCGCTATGTGGACGGCGACGGTGAGGAAACCGAACGCTGGATCACGCCAAGGCAGGTGACAGGCTTGAAGGATTACGTCTATTTGCAGGCATACTGCCACCTGCGTGAGGACGAGCGTAGTTTCCGGCTGGATCGAATCGTGCACGTGGAGGTGGAGGGGAACGCCGATGTGTTACGAACTGATACTTAGCACAACGTCCGGCGCGGATTTATCGCAATTCAACGACGACGGACTTCGCTTCGACAACAGCCATCCTGAACGCCCGTC
>DATKAU010000076.1:0-6176 GCA_035514655.1 Anaerolineales bacterium | reverse complement strand
TTTCGTGCCATAATGGTTTTTCCCAGACACGGTTCCACTGATCCCAGATCGGGAAGGCCTCCTCCATCAGGATCATGTAGTCCTCGTCAGCGCCGTAATCCATGCGCAGGACCTTGCTGATGTCGGTCGTCGCGGCAAGTGGATGCGGGATCGGACCCGGGTCAAACAAGTTCACTTCATATCCGCGCAGGCGCAACTCGATGGCGGCGGACATGCCAAAGCATCCGCCGCCGACGATGATTACCTGTTGGATTTTGGTCATTGAATGGTTTTTATTCCGATCAATCGTTTATCCGCCTAACGAATCATTAACGATCACTGGCTCACTCTTATGCCGGAGCAATGACAAATAAACAGCGCCGCGCGCATCCAAATGGATCGCCTCCCGGGTTTGGACAATTCGAATCATCACTTGTTCGCAGGCTGAACAGCGCAGGATAATGCCTGGTCCGTGGGTGAACGCCAACAAGGTGCCAATTTCGCCCTCCTTGCCGCAGTGAGCGCACTCTGTCGGTGAGGCGGTCATCTCCACGCCAAAGATTTCGTAGAGCAGGCCCGCAGTTGCATTTGCGTCCAGCATCAGTTCACGATTCATGTCTGTCATTTCGTCCATGTCATCCTCCGGAGGGGCCAAAGCGTTCGGTGCGGATCTGGTCCGGTTTAATTCCGACGTTCACCAGCGTGTTTGCGGCTGATTCCACGAGAAGCGTTGGACCGCAGATAAAAACCTGCACGTCCGGGCTCAACGGCTGCGCGACCTCTCTCAACATGGCTTCATCAATGCGCCGCGCATAGCCTTTCCAGCCTGCGGGTTGGGAACGCGTCAGCGTGTGGAAAATTTGCAGACCGGAATCTCCGGCGCGCAATTCGTCCAATTCGTTGTGGTAAATGATGTCTTCAAAATTACGTGAACTGTAAAGCAGACTCATCGGGTTCTTCACGCCAGTCGCGCCGCGATGACGGATCATGGCCATCAGCGGCACGATTCCCGACCCACCTGCGATCAACAGCACCGGATCGGGGAGGAGTCCCGCTTCCCAGACGAAGTAACCGCCGATGGGTCCGCGGACTTCCAGGAGATCACCCGGGATCAAGACATCATGCAAATATGTGGAAACTTCGCCGTCACTGATGCGCTCAACAGTGATATCAACTTCCCCTTCGCGTTCCGGCTCGGATGCAATTGAGTAACTGCGCTGGGTTTGATAGCCGTCTTCCGCCGTCAGGCGGATATCGTAATGCTGGCCGGCGCGGTGACGCGTCCACGCGGGAAGCGTCAGGGTGAATGATTTGACTTTCACGGTTTCGGGTCTAATTTCCTGAACCGATGCGATTTGCCAGTTGAGGGTGGGTTTCATAGTAGCTCCCATCGCGCTGAGCGGAGAACGAGCATAGCGAAGTCCGTAGACGAAGCGCGGCTTGATAGCATCACCCTTCGTCTACCGCTTCGGCTTACACTCAGCGTCCGCTCAGGGCGCTGTTAGTCATTCCAATACCGCTGTTCTTTCCACGGGTCGGCATAGTTGTGATAGCCTGCCGTTTCCCAGAAACCGGGCTTGTCCTTTTCCATCAGGCGAATGCCGCGGATCCACTTGGCACTCTTCCAGAAATACAAATGCGGCACCACCATACGCGCGGGACCGCCATGATCGGGTGCGAGCGGCTTATCGTCATAGCGCAAAGCGATGAAGGCTTTGCCGTTGAGGATGTCCACGAGGGGCATGTTGGTGGTGTAGCCCCCGTCGCTGAAGGCGGTGACGAACGCAGCTTTGCGATCCAACTCGGCATGTTCAAGCAGAGCATCGAGACTCACCCCCTCCCACTTCATATCGAGATGCGTCCATTTGGTGACGCAGGAGATGTCCACCACGTAGGTTTGCACGGGGAGTTTGAGGAATTCATCCCACGTCCACGAGACCTTCTCTTTCACCAACCCTTCGATGGTGAACGTCCACTTGTCGAGCGGTGTGCGCGGAGTCGGGCCTGCAGAGAGGACGGGGAAATCGTCTGTGAGATATTGACCAGGGGGGATGCGATCCTTTTTCTCCCCTCCCCGCCGCTTGCCGGTGAACCCGCGCGAGACAAATCGTTCCTCAGACATGGCGCCTCCAGGTGTTGAAATCCACGCTCAATGGTTTCAACACCAACCAATGGGCATGGATACTGCATGATTAAGATATAGACTCGCCCGGGCTCCGCGTGTTACAAAAAGTGATTGTCTCCCTGAGGGCCAGTCACTTTCGAACCTAAATATGTATCGGCGTTCCCTCCGCGCCGTGCGCGGCTTCCATCAACACTTCGCTCAACGTCGGGTGCGCGTGGACGTTACGGGCGATCTCGTGCGGGGTGAGTTCCATCATACGCGCCAGCGTGAGTTCGGGGAGCAACTCGGTCACTTCGGGACCGATCATGTGTGCGCCTAAAATCTCGCCGTATTTTTCGTCGACAACCAGCTTGACGAAGCCGGCGTATTCACCAAGCCCAAGCGCCTTGCCATTCGCCTGAAACGGGAAGCGTCCAATCTTGATACTGTGTCCCCGCTCCTTTGCCTGCGCCTCGGTCAGACCAAACGACGCGACCTGCGGATGGCAATAGGTGGCGCGCGGCATCATTTCGTAATCGAGGATGATCGTTTCCGCGCCGGCAATATTTTCCGCGCAAATGATGCCCATCGCCGAGCCAACGTGCGCCAGCATGAGTTTGCCGGTCACATCGCCGACGGCCCAGATGCCCGCAACATTCGTCTGCATCTTTTCGTTGACTTCCACCATGCCGCGTTCGCTGACCTTGACCCCCGCCGCTTCGAGCCCCAGCCCTTCGCTGTTCGGCGTGAAAGCAGTCGCCACCAGCACCTGATCGACATCCAGAGTCTCGCCCGGAAGTTTTACCTTCACCTTCGCGCCCGAGACGGCGATGCTCTCGAACTTCACATCTGTCTTGATCTTGATCCCGCTTTTGGTGAGTTCCTTTGTCAACTCCTTGCTGACCTCTTCATCTTCGCGCGGCAGGATGCGCGGCAGCAATTCAACGATGGTCACATCCACGCCGTAGGAATTCCAGATGGTCGCGAACTCCACCCCGATCGATCCGCCGCCGACGATCACAACCGAGGCCGGCAGGGTCTCCTGCATAATCGCCTCGACGTAGGTGATAATCTTCTTGCCGTCAATTTTCACGTTGGGGAGCATTGCCGCACTCGCCCCGGTGGCGACGATGATATTCTTTGCCTTAAGTTCAGTGACCTTGCCATCCTTGTCGGTAACCGTGAGCGTATCCTTGGCTTTGAATTTTGCCTCGCCCATGAATACTGCGATGTTGTTTTTCCGCATCAGAAAGCCCACGCCCTTGACCAGACGATCTGAATTTTGCCGTGACCGCTTGAACGCCACGCCATAGTCCAGTTTCAGGTTATCAAATGAGAAGCCAAAATCCTTGCCGCGTTGGCGCAGCGTATGCGCTACTTCGGCGTTTTTCAACAGTGACTTGGAGGGGATGCAGCCAATGTTCAGGCATACGCCGCCCATCCATTGCTTGTCCACGATCGCGACTTTTTGTTTGAGCTGCGCGGCGCGGATCGCGGCGACGTATCCCGCCGGTCCTGCCCCGATGACAACCACATCGAAATTTTCTGCCATGGAATACTCCTCGATTTGTGCCATTGCGAGCCATCAAGAAGTAATCCCCTTCTATAGGTGGAGATTGCTTCGCTTCGCTCGCAATGACGGGTTCTTCAATTTTACTATTAAAGAGACATCTCCCTGCTGGAGGGAGATGTTCGGAGATTACAGGTTTTTCTTCAGGAATTCAATCGTCCGATCCCATGCCAGTTGCGCAGCGGCGGGATCATATTCGGGGCGATCCTCCTCAACAAACCAGTGACCAACTCCCGGGTAGATATGAAGCGCCGCATCCACGCCGGCCTCCCTCAGGCTATTTTCCATCGCATGCACGCCATCCAATGGCTCCCATTCATCGTGGTCACTATAATGACCGAGGACCTTCGACTTCAATCTGTTGAAATCACCATCCCCTATCCCGTAGAAGAGGACCGTTGCGGCAATATTCTCCGGATCATTCATCGCAGCGACCATCGACCACCAGGCGCCCATCGAATACCCCATCACACCGATCTTGTTTTTCGTGAGCGACAATAAATAATCCTTCGCCGCCATGGCTATATCTCCGGCAGCCTGTTCATCGCTCTTTTGCATCAACTCCTTCGCTTCATCAATGGTCTTCGCAATCTGCCCGTCACGGAGATCGGGCGCGAGCGCCACAAATCCCTGCTCCGCAAGACGATCACATACCCCTTTGAAGAACGGCTTGAGCCCCCACCATGCATGCAGCACAAGCACTCCCGGTCCGCCCTCGGTAGGGGATGCAAGATAGGCATTAACTGACTTGCCGTTCACATCTAATTTGATTTCGGATTTTTGGATGGCCATGGCACGCGCTCCTTTTGGCCGCATTATACCAGAACGTGTGTTCTATCTACAACCACCGCCTCACGCGTGATTTGTAGCCGGTATACACATCCCCAAACTTTTTCTCCAGATATGCCTCTTCGTGTTCGATCACCAATTTGCTCATTAGAAAAATAAAGACCGGCGCAAGAGGGATTCCCCACACATTTCCAAAGGCGAGCGGAAAGCCGATCAACATGAAAACCATTCCAAGGTAAATCGGATTACGGGTCAAGCGATAAATCCCACTGGAAATGATGCTTGTCACCGAACCATGCGGATTCAATGTCGTGCGGGCTTTCATGAACTCATAAAGCGAAAGCAGACCGAGTAGAAACCCCAGCCCTGCCAGTCCCAGCCCAACCGTGCTGAGAATGGGAGGGCGAGCAACCTGAAACGCAGCATATCTGCCTAACAGCCACGCCACCAGGATATGAACCACCAGCAAGACAGGCGGGTGGATTTTTACATCGGCGTGGTCTTTGCGTTCGGTCAAGACCAGTTCTCCAGAGTATCCTTCACTTTCATCAAAAACGCATCCGCCGATGCTCCGTCGAGAATACGATGGTCGAACACGAACGAAAGGTAGACCATCGGGCGGATGGCAATCGCGTCGTCGATGACGACCACACGTTTTTGCATCGCGCCGACTCCCAGGATCCCGCACTGCGGCTGGTTGATGACCGGGAAGGCAAACAACGATCCGCTGATGCCGTGATTTGTCAGGGTAAACGTTCCGCCTTTCACTTCGTCGTGCTGCAGTTTCTTCCCGCGGGCGCGACTCGCCAGATCGTTGACCGCGCGCGCCATCGCCAGCAGGGACAGGTTGTCCGCCTCTTTGATCACCGGCACGATCAGCCCCTCCTCCCCCAGCGAAGTCGCCATGCCAAGATTGACCGCCTTGTGGACCAGCACACCCTCATCCGTCCACGAGGAATTTACCATCGGGTAATTCTTCAATCCCGTCACAATGGCAGACATGAAGTACGCAGTGAAGGTCAGGTTGACCCCGTCGCGTGCAAAGATTTCCTTGTTGGCAGAGCGATGCTTCACCACTCGAATCATATCGGCTTCCATCACTGTCAACACGTGCGGCGATGTTTGCTTCGACATGACCATATGTTCCGCGATCTGTTTGCGGATGGTTGTATGCTTGATCAACTGGTCTCCCTGCATTGGAGCAACAACCGGCGAGGACGGATGACTGACGGTTTGTGTTGCAGGTTTACCGCTTTCCACAAACGCCAACACATCGTTTTTCGTGATACGCCCATTCAGCCCTGTACCCTGCACCTGCTGTAAGTTAACCCCATGCTCGGCGGCGATCTTTGCAACCACGGGAGAAACAAATCCCAAATCGCGGTTCGTAGGTGGGGGCTGAAGCCTGACAATCGGTTGAGCGCTGACGGCTGGTGACTTGGCTTCCTGCAATTTGGCACCTGACGCTGGGGCGCTTGACACATCGACAGATTCCCCCGGTTTTCCGATAAACGCCAGCACCGCACCGACCTTGGCAGGCAGTCCCTCCTCGGCGACGATCTTCAATACTGTCCCCGAAGCAGGCGCGGGGATCTCGGTATCCACCTTATCGGTGTTCACCTCCAGGAGCGGCTCGAGTTCGTTGACCAGGTCACCTTCCTTCTTAAGCCATTTGATGACGGTGACTTCCTCAACGCCTTCGCCGAGTAATGGGACAAAAACTTTAGTTGCCAT
>DATKAU010000075.1:0-3972 GCA_035514655.1 Anaerolineales bacterium | reverse complement strand
TGGCAAATTTGAAAATTATTTAGCAACCTCTTTGCTCCCGCCGCCGTCCCCGGCGGCGATATAACCTGAGAAATAAATATACATGACCTTCCCCTCTTTTCACGACTCTGGCCATTTATATTTCATCACCGCTTCCATCATTGACTGGAAACATCTATTCATCACGCCCGCCTATATAAACATCCCATTGAACTCCCTTGCATGGCTTCAACGACAAAAGCGGATATTACTCTTCGCCTTTGTCATCATGCCTTCCCACCTGCACGCCATTCTGAAACCGATATCCGATTCAATCGGAGATATGGTTCAACAGTTCGGTTCTTACACCGCCCACGAAATCCTGAAAAAATTGAGGGCAGATAATCAACATGATATCCTGAGCGTGTTCCAACAAAAGAAACGCGATCAGAGACATAACCATAGCATATGGCAGGATATTCAGGCAAAGAACATTTACTCACCAGATGTTTTGTGGCAGAAAATGGAATATATTCATCAAAACCCTGTCGCTAAAGAATGGAGGCTCGTCGAAGACAGAGCGGATTATCCATACTCAAGCGCGGGGTATTATGATTACGGCAGAAAACCAATCATCGAAATTACGGATATTAACGAGTGGTTCACATCAAATCCTTCGCCGGGGACGGCGAAGGGAGCATAGGAGATAGAATGCAATACACCAACCTCGGCAAGACTGGAATGAAAGTCTCGCGGCTGAGTCTCGGCATGATGAGCTACGGATCCAAAACCTGGCGCGAGTGGGTGTTGGATGAAGAGCAAGCCAAACCCTTTGTCCGGCGTGCACTGGATGCAGGTTTTAATTTTTTCGATACAGCCGACGTCTACTCGCTCGGTGAAAGCGAAAAAATCACCGGCAGGTTAATCAAGTTCTTCAGCGTGCGGCGCGAGAATGTCATCGTCGCCACCAAGGTGCACGGACAGATGAGCGAGGATATCAACGCCAAAGGGCTCTCACGCAAACACATCCTCGATTCAATCGACAAATCGCTCAAACGCCTGCAAATGGAATACGTGGACCTGTATCAAATCCACCGCTGGGATTACAACTCATCCATCGAAGAGACGATGGAAGCATTGAATGATGTTGTCAGAGCGGGGAAGGCGCGCTACATCGGCGCCTCGTCCATGTTCGCCTGGCAATTCGCCAAGGCACAGCACACCGCTCAAAGTCACGGTTGGAGTCGATTCGTCTCGATGCAGAATCACTACAACCTCGTGTATCGCGAAGAGGAGCGCGAGATGATTCCGTTGTGCGTAGATCAGGGTGTGGGTCTCATCCCGTGGAGCCCGATGGCGCGCGGATTCTTTGCAGGCGATCGCAAACGCGGAGGCGGCGGTGAAACCGTGCGTGCTCAGACTGACCCATTTGCCAATAACCTGTATTTCCGCGACGAGGACTTTGTGGTGGCGGATCGCGCGGCCGAAATAGCAAAAGAACGCGGCGTAACAGCATCGCAGATCGCGCTGGCATGGGTGTTGAGCAAGCCGTACATTCACAGTCCCATCATCGGCGCGACCAAAATGGATCACCTCGAACAAGCCATCGGCGCGCTCGATATCCAGTTGTCAGACGAGGAAGTGAAGCAGCTGGAGGAACCGTACAAGCCGCATCCTGTGTTGGGACATTCGTAAAACCCGACGTGTCACCCTGAGGGAGCGTTCGCCGCGACCGAAGGGTCTCTGAATTCAACGGCAGAGATGCTTCACTTTGTTCAGCATGACAAACCCAATGTATTGGTAAAATAACAGGGCATTTCATGAAACCCGGAGGACACGTTGGCTGAGACCTTGAAGATATTCATCCCCATGGCAGGCTGGGGGACGCGCATGCGCCCACACACCTGGAGCAAGCCCAAGCCGCTCGTCAGCGTGGCGGGAAAAACCGCGCTCGAGCACCTCATGGACATGTTCAAGACGCTCCCCGATCCCAACAACGTGGAATATATTTTCATCGTTGGACCCTACCTCGGTGAACTGCAAATCCCCGCCTTCATCAAAGAGAAGTACCCGGAGATTAAAGCGCATTACGTAGTGCAGCATGAAATGAAGGGACAATCCCATGCACTGTGGCTCGGGCGTGAGTTCATGCATGGTCCCATGATGGTGGTCTTCTCCGATTCGATCATCGAAACGGATTTCACCTTCCTTAATAAAGAAGAAGCCGATTGCGTCGCCTGGGTTCTCCCCACCCCTGACCCGCGGCGTTTCGGCGTGGCAGAGGTGGGCGCAGATGGATGGGTGAAACGTTTTATCGAAAAGCCCACGGCAATGGAAAATAATCTCGTAGTAATTGGCTGTTATTATTTCAAGAGCGCAGAGAGGTTACTTGCCGTCATTGAAGAACAAATGGAACGCAAGATTACCTTGAAAGGTGAATTCTTTCTGACTGATACAATTTCGCTCATGATCGAAGGCGGGGCAAAGGTGCGGACTCACAACGGCGAGAGCTGGCTGGACGCGGGGACCATCGATGCAACGCTGGAGACAAACCAGATCCTGCTCGATAAAATGGGTTCACAAGTGGAAAAGTTTAAAAGAAATAACGTTACGATCATCGATCCCGTTGTCATCGGTGAGGGTGCTGAAATTTCTGATTCCACAATCGGTCCGCATGTTTCGATCGGGGCGAATTGCAAGATCAGCAACAGCACCATCGCGGAGAGCATCCTCGAGGTGTCTTGTGAGATCAAGGACGCGGGGCTGAACAGGTCGTTGATCGGGAGGCAGGCAAAGGTGCAGGGGAGAGGCGACGGGCAGGTCCTCCAAATAAATATCGGAGACAATAGTCACGTCATTCTGTCGTAAAATCATGGACATCGTCGAGTGCCGGTCTGATTCAGAGTATGCGGAACGTCCGCTTTCCCTCACGTGGGAGGGCTGTCGTTACGAGATCGCGGAGATCGTGGCGCGCTGGCGCGGACCGAGCGAAAAGGGCTTTCGCGTGAAGACCGCCGACGGGCAGGCGTTTGACCTCACGTATCGCGAACTGCCCGATGAATGGGTCGTGCAACCAATTTAATAACAGGAGGCTCCATGCAGGAAGTAACGGATGTTCAACGTCTGTCGAAACGGGTGGCGGGGCTCAAGCCTTCCGGCATTCGCAAGTTCTTCGACATCGCCGCGACGATGAAGGACGTGATCTCGCTTGGCATCGGCGAACCGGACTTCACCACACCCAAACCGATCCTCGACGCGGGAATCCGATCCCTGCAAAGCGGAGAGACTCATTACACCTCCAACTGGGGGAAACTCGAATTGCGGCAGGCCATTGCCGGTAATCTCCAACGTTTGTACGGGGTAAAATACGATCCAACAAATGAAATCATCGCAACCGTAGGTGTATCGGAGGCATTGTATCTCACGTTCACCGCCATCATCGACCCGGGAGACGAAGTGATCATCCCCACACCCTGCTTCGTCTCGTACCAGGCTGAGGTGATCATGGCAGGCGGCGTGGCGGTCGAGATCCCCAGCCGCATGGAAAACGAATTCATGGTCGACCCCGATGACATCCGCAGGGCAATCACCCCGCGCACTAAGACGATCTTCATCGGCTACCCCTCCAACCCGACCGGCGCGGTCGCCACGCGCGAGGTCATGCTTGAGATTGCAAAGATCGCCGAGGAGAACGATCTACTCGTAGTCTCGGACGAAATCTACGACCGCCTCGTTTACGATTTCGATCACGTCTGCTTCCCGGCACTGGATGATCTCCTGAAGAACCGGACCATCCTGCTTGGCGGCTTCTCGAAAGATTACGCCATGACTGGCTGGCGCATCGGCTACGCCTGCGGACCTTCGGATCTGATCCAGGGCCTCGTGCGGATTCACCAATACTCAATCATGTCCGCGCCGACGACGGCACAGGATGCCGCGCTCGTTGCCCTGCAGATTGGCGACCCCTATGTGGAGGAGATGCGCCTCGAATACGACCGCCGCCGCAGATTATTA
>DATKAU010000074.1:0-3114 GCA_035514655.1 Anaerolineales bacterium | reverse complement strand
GTACCACAACTGCGGACGCTGCCCGAATACCGTGCCGATGTGATAGGCGAGTTTCTGACGATCCTTCCAGGGCACAAATCCCAACACTTTTGCCTCGCCACCTGTGGGATGCAAAATGCCGGTAAGGATTTTTATTGTTGTGGATTTTCCCGCGCCGTTCGGACCAATGAAGCCGAGCAGTTCGCCTGCCTCCATCTGAAATGAAAGCCCGCGCACGGCTTCGACGGTGTTGTACTCCGGCTTGACGAGCGCGCGGAGAGAGCCGCGCATGCCCGCGGCTTTGCGTTTGGTCTGGAAGGTTTTCTGTAAATTGGAGACCTCAAGGGCTGGCATGGCGAGGTTATGGGGGAATTAATAGGGTTTCAGGTTATCGAGGGCATCATGCAGGAGTGTGGAAACCTGATCCTTACCCGGCAAATCGTCTGCCTGACGGATGGCTTCCGATACACTGCGAAGAAAATTCCGCACATTATGGAACGCCTTTGCCTGACCTTCATCCATGTATGCCCCTTGCCAGGGTTTTTCCGGCTCGGCAAATGATCCAACCCAGGTTTTTAGAAATTCAGAGGTTATCAACTCCCGCCGCAGGATCGCTGTCACCGCGTTCGCCAGCCGCTCATCCTCGCCGTGGATGTATACCCAATTTGTGGAGTGGATGAGTTTTTTTGCGATGGCGTGGAGCATCTCTTCAAGGTCATGCCTGTCGGTCTTGTTGTTTTTCCCCAGCACCAACATCAGATCGGCGGTGTGGGCAAGCGCGTGCGCCCAGCCTTTGACCGGGATGTACCCGCGCGGGTCTTTTTCCGCCTCGAGATACCACAGTCCCTTTGCGAGAATAGCTTTGATCTGCACCTCATCCAGCAAGGGCTTCTTATTGTCGTTATGTACGATCTCTGCCAGGAATAAAACCGAAAAGGAGCGCAGAAAGACTGTATCCGATTCGGTCTTATCGATACCATGCTCCATATTGGAGGTCAATTCCTCCACATGCGCGCGGACTTCATCCCGGGTGTACATCCCGCGCTTGAGCCAGTTTGCATAGACAGTGTATGCAATTTCATCGCGTAGTTCGGGATCGGTGCTGCCGAGATAGCTGAAAAGAGTTTTCGTCAGGTCGCGAAGTTCATAGCCGCCAGGAATTTTGTATTCGTTCTTCCCAAGATCAACCCAGAATTCTTTTTCCATGTTTTAACCTGCTCAAAGTTGAAGTAATTTTGGTTTATCCTGCGTGATCTCAAACCCGTTCATCTTCCACTTGTTGATGCCGCCATCCACTTGAATCACATTGTGATAACCGCGCCTCTTCAATACCGAGATTGCCACCATCGAACGGTTGCCACTGGCACATTGGAGCGCAAGCGGCTTGTCGGTTGGGAACGGCAGCTCCTCCCACGGAATGCGCCCGCCCTCGAAGTGGTTCGCGCCCGGGATATGTCCGCTTTCCCATTCAGAGAGCCGCCGCACGTCGATCAACATTACCTCGTTTAATTGTTCCCGCAATTCTTTTGAACTCAAACTGCGAACCGTTTCAACAGGATAATCCCGCGCCCAGGCATCGATCCCGCCTTCGAGATAACCTTCGATGTTGTCATAACCGATGCGGATGAGCTGCCGCGTCGCTTCCTCCCGATCGCCCGCTGACTCTCCGAGGAGCACGATCCTGCTCCCAAACGGGATCACCCAACCCGCCCAGACGACGAGCGGCGCGTCGACGCGGATGCCGAATGAGTTCGGAACATGCCCCGCGCCGAATGCCTTTTGATGGCGGACGTCCAGCACGACCGCGCCCTCATCCATCAAGGATTTAACTTCGCTCGCGGATAAAGGTTTGAGAATCGGCACACCGCCTAAAATTTTCGCGCCGCGCTGATTAATCTCACGCATGTATTTGTAATAGGTCGGGTACAACGGCAAGCCCGCCAATGACCGTTTGATGAACTCTTCTTCATTATCGGCAAGAGCCAGAGCATTGGTCCTGCGTTCATGCCCAATCTTGGACGTGCGTTCGGACGAAACAGGCGCAACGCAGAATGACCCCGCGCCATGAGTTGGAAATACTTCCACTTCATCGGGCAGTTTCATTAACTTGTCGTGAATGGTGTGATAGAGTTGACTCGCCAGCGGATGCGTGAGTTCAGGCGTCAGCAAATCTGTGCGCGCAGCGCCGCCGACGATCAACGCGCCGCCGCTGAACAACGCGTTCGGAGTTTTGCCATCTGCATCGACAAGTAAAAACGAAATGTGTTCAGGTGTATGTCCGGGCGTCGTCATTATTCTGAGTTGGAACGCGCCGAGGTCGATGACCGAATCTTCGTCGAGCGGATTGTGATCAAATCCCACTTTCGCTTCCGCGCTTGCACCGATCACCGCGCCTGTTTGGTGCGCGATCTCGAGATTGCCGGAGACAAAATCCGCGTGCAGATGGGTGTCGAGGACATGCGTCAACTGAATACCGCGTTCGGACGCGGCGTGCAGGTACCGGTCCACGTCACGGAGCGGATCGATCAGGATTCCTTTTTTGTTATCGTGTGATCCGATCAGGTACGCGGAGTTGCCGAGTCCCGTATCGACGAATGGTTCGATGAAATAACCGGGCATGGATTATCGGACTCCCGGAAGATATTTCTCGTGCAGGCTTGCCAGATGATGATCCACATGACCGACGAGCATGTGGATCAACGCCCGCGCGCTGACGGGGTAGCCGCTGGCGGTGCCGATTCTCAGTGTAGAGTCGTCACTCATGTTGTTGATCGCCAGGATATTTGCGCGCCGCAGGTGATCGAATTCCTGAATGAGATCACCGATCGGGTATTTGTCAAACCCAGCCTCACGGACATAGTCGCCTTGCTCGAAGCCGGGCAAGGCAATCGGATCGTTTCGAGAAATCCGCAGGAGCCGGTATGAGAAGACGCGTTCCACATCGTTGACGTGTCCCATCACCTCCTTGATGGACCATTCCCCGGGCGCGTCGTGGAATAAGGCTTGCTCATCTGTGAGATCCCCCAGCGCGGCTTTGATCTCGTCCATCTGCTCTGGCAAAGCGGCAAGCACATTGCCTCTTGCTGTGGCGCGCTGGATGTAGCCGGCGTAGAATTCGGCATATTCATCTGGTGT